>JAJFJC010000326.1 GCA_021774385.1 Alphaproteobacteria bacterium | reverse complement strand
GCTGATGGGCTGCGCCAATCCCGAGGGCGCGACCGGTGGCAACATCGCCCGCCAGATCGCCATCCGCGCCGGACTGCCGGTCACCACCGCTGGGGCGACGGTAAACCGCTTCTGCTCCTCCGGCATGCAAACGATCGCCATGGCGGCGCAACGCGTCATCGTCGACGGCGTACCAGCGATGGTCGCCGGTGGGTTGGAATCGGTCAGCCTCGTCGTCAACGACAAGAAAAACAATTATCGCGGTGACAATCAGTGGATCGTCGAGAACAAACCGGCGATCTATGACAGCATGCTGCAGACCGCCGAAACAGTCGCGGAACGCTACAATGTCAGCCGCGAAGTGCAGGACGAATTTTCGCTGCAAAGCCAGTTGCGTACCGCCGCGGGCCAGCAAGCCGGAAAATTCGACGACGAGATCGTCCCGATGACGACGGTAAAGATTGTGACCGACAAGGAAACCGGTGAGACCAGTGAGCAGACCGTCACTCTGGAGCAGGATGAAGGCAACCGCCCGACAACGACGCTGGAAGGCCTCAACGGTTTGAAACCCGTCGTCCATGAAGAGGGCTATATCACCGCTGGCAATGCGAGCCAGCTATCCGACGGCGCCTCGGCGGCCGTCGTCATGGACGCCAAGCTTGCGGAACAGCGTGGTCTCGAGCCGCTCGGTTATTTCCGCGGTCTCGCGGTCGCCGGTTGCGAGCCTGACGAGATGGGCATTGGCCCGGTCTACGCGGTGCCGCGTCTGCTTGAGCGGCATGGGCTGAAGATTGACGACATCGATCTGTGGGAACTCAACGAAGCCTTCGCCGTCCAGGTCGTCTACAGCCGCGACAAGCTCGGCATTCCCAACGAGTTGCTCAACGTCAATGGCGGCGCGATCTCTATCGGGCATCCCTTCGGCATGAGCGGCGCGCGCATGGTCGGCCACGCGCTGATCGAGGGCAAACGTCGCGGCGCCAAGAAGGTCGTCTGCACCATGTGCATCGGCGGCGGCATGGGCGCGGCCGGCCTGTTCGAGGTCGCGTAACCGCGATGCCGGATGGTCAGAGCAAGACCGCGGTCATTGAGGTCGCGCAGGACGACCATGTCCGCACGATCACGCTGAACCGGCCGGAGAAGAAGAACGCCATCAGCGACGAGCTCGGCTGGGCCGTCGTCGGCGCGGTCGAGGAAGCCGCCGGCGACGATTCGGTGTGGGTCTTGGCCCTGACCGGCGCGGGCGATGCGTTCTGCGCCGGGCTCGACCTGACGGGCGAGCGCAACCCCAATTTGGCGCCGCATTCCGCCCAGGATGTCCAACTCGACGATATCGGCTGGGTTGGCCGCTTCGTGACCGTGCTGCGGCAACGCTGCGACAAACCCATCGTCGCCGGGATCAACGGCGCGGCGGTCGGCGCCGGCCTGTCGCTGGCGATGGCGGCGGACATCCGCATCGTCGCCCGCGGTGCACGGCTGATGGCGGGTTATACGCGGATCGGTGGGTCGCCCGATGGCGGACTTTCTTGGACGCTAGGCCAGGCCATTGGCTACGAGCAGGCAATGCGATTCATGCTGGAAAATCGCACGGTGCAAGGTGAGGAAGCGGTTAGCCTCGGTATGGCTGGCGAAGTCGTCGAGGACGATCAAGTCGGCGCGAGGTTGGCGGAATATTGCCAGCAGCTCGCCCAATGGTCGCCGATCACCACCCGCCTAACCAAACGCGCGATCGGACGGGCGACAACGGGTATCGACGTGGAACAGCATCTCCGCTTCGAGCTCGCCAACATCCGCCGTGCCTTCGCCAGCGAAGACGCCCAGGAATGCCGCGCCGCTTTCCTGGAAAAACGCACACCGGTGATCAAGGGGCGGTAATAGCGGTGTTTAGACACTACACCGAGAAATGAGCCAACCCTGGCGAAAGATCACCCCATACCCAGAGCACTCGTCACGGAAAGAAAAGGGGCGGCAAATTCGCCGCCCCCTTGTTAGGTCACTATTCGTCAACGACCCCTTAAGCGGCCATTTTCCGCCGGCGGCGCATCAGACCAAAACCGGCCAAGCCGACACCAAATAACGCAAGAGCGCCCGGCTCCGGAACGGTTGTCTCACCCTGGACACAAGGCGCGGAAGGGCCTTGGCCATTGTCACAGAATGCGACGAAATTCGAAAATTCCGCCACTTCAATAATTTCCTCATTGACCTCGATGGATAACGTGAAGAGGCCGATAGATTCCCCTGGTCCGATAGGATCAGTTGAAGTATCGAAAAAGAGAAAATGTGGAAGCGAAAATAAACCGGCTGGGACGCCAAATCCGCCAGCAGCAGCCAGGTCATGCGCACCACCGCTCCAACCTGAACCTGCAGGTGCCGCCGCATTAAAAATTACTTCAAACGGGCCTTCAATATCAATTGGTGGCAGCCCAAACTCCACCGCGAACCCGTTGATTAAAGTTGGAGGAAGATCTCCTTCAGATTCGGGGGTTGTATTGGTAAGGTTATAGGACAGTGAAAAACCACCATCGGTAATGCTCTCGAACAGCAATGCACTAGGAATGGGCGGCTCAGCATTGCTGCCCGCTTGCGCCAAATTAGTGAAACCTGTAAACGCGGCAACTATCGCGAGAGCCGCAAATGCTCTTAAGGGAATAATTTTCACGGCGTAATTCCTCCAAAACGTTTTGTCACTATGCACAATGACACTCATCACCCGTTCCGCCGGAACCCCTCCCGGAAGAGTCAATACGCACTCATCGTAGCCTTTGACGCAATTTTTGGGCCAAAACCGCAACCAATTGATTATAAAGAATTTTATATTGGAGAACCGGGCGGCATGATCGGAATATGTAAAGAATTCCGACAGTAGTACTAACGGAATTCTATTTTCCAAAGCATTCCGAAATAATAAAGGTTTAGTTTCAATTGGTTATTCGTAAAATCTAGAACATTTATAGATTGTAAAGAATACCGACACCTTAATCCTGAGTTATATTTCAACGACACCGGAGCCGACATTCCTTGACACGTCGATGAGGCTGTCTTTAGCTCAACGACAGTTAGCAAAAGGGATCACAAGGTATGCGGAGGCGTCTATTTCTCGCCGTTGCCGCTGGCTGGGTGCTATTGGCGCAGAAGCGTCGTTCCGTGGCGGCGGTCATCGGCGGCTCTCGAAGTAGCGCCTACCCATTGACCGCGCTGCCGGCCTATCTTGATACAATTATACCGCGTGACAATTCCGGTTCGGCGAGCGACTTCGGCGTTGATCGGCAGTTCATCGATCAGGCCAGCCGCAGCAGGCAGCATATGCGCCTGTTGCGCGCGGGCAGCAAATGGCTGGATTCCGAAGCCCGAAAAATTGGCGCGGGCGGATTTTCCGATCTCGACCCGTCTTCGCGAGAAGTAATTGTCGAGCGAGCAGCGACCGCCCGTATACGATCGCTGCCGCGGGTGTTTTTCGATAGGACGCGCCGCGACGCCTTCCGCGCCTACTACGCCGACCCCTTGAGCTGGGAAAGAGCGGGTTATGAGGGACCGCCACAGCCCAAGGGTTTTCCAGATCACGCAGAGGCACCCCGGTGACGGCGGACGCATTCGACGTCATCGTTATTGGATCAGGCGCCGGTGGCGGGACCGCCGCTTGGGCGCTTGCCGAACGCGGCATCGCGGTACTGTTGCTCGAAGCCGGGCCGCCCTACGATCCATTTTCCGACTACAGGCTCGACCAGCCAGATTGGGAAACTCAGCATTTTCCGGCAAAAGTTCCAACCAAAGGGCGGCAGACTACGGCGAGGATGCAACGTCTCAACGCGAAATGGGACGATTTGCGGTCCTGGAATCGGGTTCGGGGACGCTACAACCCCGGCGACCACCGCGCGGATTGGGGCTATAGCCATGTCGTTGGGCTTGGCGGCTCTACCTTGCATTTCACCGGTGAGGCGCATCGGATGCACCCCCGAGCCATGCAAATGCACAGCCGTTTCGGTGTCGCCGCCGACTGGCCAGTGGATTACGCGGCGCTGGAACCATTCTATCTGGAAGTCGAGCGGTTGATTGGCGTCGCAGGTCCCACCGACGATCCGATACGGCCCCGAAGCGCACCCTTCCCCCTGCCCGCTCATCCGCTCAGCTATGGCAGCCAGAAAATCGCCGTGGGATGCCAAAAGCTCGGCCTCAGTTTCACCGCCAATGCACGCGCTGCCCTGTCGCAACCCTATGACGGGCGCCCGGCTTGCAATTATTGCGGCAACTGTACCCGCGGCTGTCCCCGGACCGACAAGGGCAGTGTCGACGTGACTTTTATCCCTAAGGCCGTGGCGACGGGGAACTGCACTATCCGGACGGAGGCTACCGTCCTGCACATCGAGACGGGTCCGGACGACCGAGTCTCCGGCGTCGTGTATATCGACGCCACGGGTGCGACCCACATGGCGAAAGGCGATGCCGTCGTGGTCGCCTGCGGCGCGGTCGAAACGCCGAGGTTACTTCTGAACTCCGCCAATCCCCACACGTCAGACGGGCTTGGCAACGAGTCGGGACAGGTTGGCCGGCATTTCATGGAGACGTTAAGCTGGACTTCCAGCGGACTGCATGACGAACCGCTCGGCAGCCATCGCGGCCTGCCGTCGGACGGAATCTGCTGGGACTTCAACGCACCCGACGCCATTCCCGATATCGTCGGCGGCTGCCGCTTTAGTGCCGCCGTGCACGAGGCTGACCTTACCGGCCCGGTCAAGTACGCCACGCGCGTTGTACAGGGTTGGGGCCGTCAGCATAAGCAAGCGATGCGCGAGAAGTTCGGCCGCGCGCTATCCGTCGGCGCGATCGGCGAAAGCCTGCCTAATCCCAAATCCTTCATTGATCTCGATCCAAAGGAAAAGGACGGGCAAGGCCAACCCAAGGCCCGTATTCACAGCCATCTCGACGACGAAGAGTTGAAGCGGTTGTCCTTTATGGCAAAGACGTCGCGCGCGATACTCAAGGCATCCGGGGCCGGTGATATTTTCGAGGAATATGGCGCCTATGATGGATTTCAACCGACCCACGTCTTCGGCACCTGCCGCATGGGAACCAACCCTGAAGAGTCCGTCGTCGACCCGTATGGGCGCAGCCATCGTTGGCGCAATCTTTTCATCACCGACGCCAGCGTCTTTCCCAGCTCCGGCGGCGGCGAGTCTCCTTCCCTAACCATCGAAGCGCTGGCAATCCGTAGCGCCCGCCATCTCGCCGACCGGGCGAAACGTGGTGCGCTTTGAACGAACGGTAATTGGCACCGGACTTCTTCCTCGATTGGATCTTGGCGATGAACAGGGCCAGGCTATAGGGTGCGGCGCTTTCAAAGCTGACAGAGAAAATTCGTGTCGCAAACTTCATATCTCGTCGATCCGCCCCTGGACTGGCAACCCGTCGCGGCGCCCCGCAAGGCGCCCCTGCGAGGTGTTTACGTTACCCTTGTGCCGCTCAACTCGGAAATTCATGGCGCCTCGCTATTTGAGGCAAAGGGTGACGACCCAGACCTCTGGCGGTATACGCTGGTTGGCCTCTTCGATGAATTTGCACCCTTCCAAGACTGGCTGCGTAGGTGCGAAGCACCGGATGACCCGCTCTTTTTCGCCATCATCGACAATCGCGATAGTCACGCCAAAGGCATGGCCAGCTATTTGCGCATCACGCCCGAGCACGGCGTCATCGAAATCGGCTCGATCTGGTTCGGGCCTGAAATCCAACGGACACGGCAAGCCACCGAGGCGATCTACCTTCTTGCGCGGCATGTTTTTGACGATCTCGGCTACCGTCGGCTGGAATGGAAATGTCACGGCGAGAATATTGCCTCACGGCGCGCGGCGGCGCGGTTCGGTTTCACCTTCGAAGGTCAATTCCGCCAACATGTGGTCGCCAAGGGCCGCAACCGCGACACCGCGTGGTTTTCCCTACTCGATCACGAATGGCCGGGAACGCGTGCCGCTTTCGAGGCTTGGCTCCTGGCGGATAACTTCGATAGCGCAGGGCGCCAAAAATCGCCCTTAAAGGCCAGGCGTGCTGCGTCCTAATTCAACAAACACATCCACGGCATTTGGCCCTTGGATCAACTTCGCCCGAGCAATAGGTTAGGGTCCATTGAATTTCTTCGGAGACAGCCGATGACCGATCATCCGCAACAAATTGGACCCGCGCTTGACTGGCAGCCGGTCGAACCGCCAGGCCGCAAACCGATCCCGGGCACCTATGTCATGCTCGAGCCGCTTGATCCCGACGGCCATGCCAAATCCCTATTCGAGGCGAAGGGCGACGACCCGAAGCTCTGGACCTATATGCCGGCCGGTCCTTTCACCGATTTCGCGGAATTTCAAAGCTGGTTGCATGACTGCAAGAAGCCTGACGATCCGCTTTGCTTCGCCATCGTCGACAACGCGGATGGCCGGGCCAAGGGCATGTGCAGCTTCATGCGAATCACGCCCGACCATGGTGTCATCGAAACCGGCGCGATCTGGTTTGGACCAGAAATTCAGCGCACGCGCATCGCGACGGAAGCTATCTATCTGCAGGCACGCCATGCCTTCGAGGATCTCGGCTACCGCCGTTTCGAATGGAAATGCGACCACTTCAATGAGCCCTCGCGCCGTGCCGCCGTGCGCTTTGGTTTCACCTATGAAGGCATCTTCCGTCAGCATGTCGTCTATAAGGGCCGCAGCCGCGACACCGCGTGGTTCGCCATGATGGATCATGAATGGCCCGACATCCGCGCCGCCTTCGACGCTTGGCTCGCGCCGGAAAACTTCGACGCGGCGGGTAGTCAGAAGACGCCACTCAACGCTCGCCGCACCTCATGAGCCAATATCGCCAATTGCCGCAAGGCGACGAGATATTTCTTGATCATCACGGCCATTTCGTCCCCGACATGGACGCCGCGTCCAATGCGCTGGAACGGCTCGGCTTCACCCTCACACCCTACGCCGCCCATACCATGCGCACCGCACCGGGCGAAGAGCCCAAACCTAGCGGCACTGGTAACCGCTGCATCATGTTGCGCGAAAGCTATATCGAGGTGCTGTGTGCCGTAGGCAACGCGCCCATGGCGCAGCAACTCCGCGCCGCAACGGACCGTTACACCGGCATCCATTTGATGGCCTTTACGACGCCGGACGCGGAAAAACATCACGCACGATTGACCGAAGCCGGGTTCAGTATGCAGCCGCTGGTCCATCTTACCCGCGAGGTCGAGGGCGGCACCTTACGCTTCTCCGTCGTCCGCATGATTCACGGCCAAATGGCCGAGGGGCGCATCCAGTTTCTCCAACACAATACACCCGACCTGTTGTGGCGCGCGGAACTGATGGATCACCCGAACAGGGTCGTTTCCATGACCGACGTGGTGATGGCGAGCGCCGACGTGCCGGAAGCCACGGCGCGGTTTCAGCGCTATCTCGGCATCGCGCCCAAGGAATGCAACGGCGGTGCGTGCTTCACCTTCGGCCGCGGCAGCCTGACGATCCTCACACCGGAAGCGCTCGAGGCAGTATTGCCCGGCACAACCATTCCCGACTTACCTTTCATTGGGGCTTATTCGCTGCGGTCGGAGGATTTGGCAGCAACGACAGCGCTCCTAAACGGCAACGGTATCGCAACTCGTGAAATTGGCCGAGACACCGTCCGCGTCGACCCGCTACCGGCGCTGGGCTCGACGATGATCTTCACGCAAGGCAGCGCCATAGCACCGTGGATGGCGGACTAACGGGTAAGGCAACATTGGCAACTTGATAACCTATCCATGCGAGTTGCCCTCAATCGGAGGCGAACGTGATGAACAAACCTACGAAAGTTAGACGGATTCACGGAAGCTGCCATTGCGGCAATATTCGCATCACCGTCGACTGGCCCGATGCAAAGCCCACCATCCCCGTTCGCGCCTGCGGTTGCTCCATGTGCCGCAAGCACGGCGCCGTTTGGACGTCTAACCCCCAGGGCGCCTTCGATTTATATATCGACAACGAAGCCAAGGTTACCCGCTACCAATTCGGTACGAAAACGGCAGTTTTTTTGACCTGCACGAATTGCGGGGGACTGACCATCGTCACCTGTACGATCGAAGGGGTGGAGTACGCCGTCGTTAATGCCAACACCTTCGACGACATAGATTCAACTCAACTCGTCACGGCACCCGCGGATTTCGAGGGGGAAACGACGGAAAACCGGCTCGCGAGGCGAAAACTCAACTGGACTCCCCGCTCCACTCTAGACAAACATGCCAAAGGTGCGTGAACGACGCTGCTATTTCGGTGATTGAATGACCCGGGACAATAGGGCGGAGCTTTAAATTGCCACCGGTGTACAACCCGCCTGTGCCGACTCGTATATCGCCCGGATGATCGCGACAGCCTTGCGCGCCTCGTGTCCGTCGACAGACGGTGTCTCGCCCGCCTCCAACGCATGTAGGAAATCCGCGAACACCGCCTGATGGCCGCGCGCATCGACTCCCGCCGAAGGATCGGCCGCGCCGATGCCGGCGCCAGGGAGTGCCAGCAGATCCTTGCGGGTCGCCTCATCCGCTTCCGTCTCCTCGCGGAATTGCCAGAACAATAGCCCTTCATCGGCTAGCACCGCCGTGCCATGGGTGCCGGCCAGCGTGATGGTCCGAAAATGCCCGGGCCACATGCTCGTCGTACAGGCGATGGAGCCGAGCGCGCCGTTTTCGAACTGCAAAGTGGCGGCGCCGGTATCCTCGACTTCGATATAGGGGTGCGCCGTTGTCGCAATGCGGCCGCTGACGCTGGTGACCGGCGACGCGACCAGCCATTGCAGCAGATCGACGGAATGAATTCCCTGGTTCATCAGCGCACCGCCGCCATCCACCGCCCATGTGCCCTTCCAACTAGACGATTGGTAGTAATCGGGATCGCGCCACCAGGGACCGACGGCGCTCGCAAAAGTCAGCGTACCGAAGCGACCTGCTTCAACGGTGCGTTTGAGCAATTGCGCGCCTTTCGTAAAGCGGTTGTTGAAGATCCCGCCCAGCGTCGTTCCCGCCGCCACATGCGCGGCGATCATCGTGTCGATGCGCTCCAGCGTAATCTCGATGGGTTTCTCGACGATGCAGTGCTTGCCCGCTTGCGCGGCCGCGACCGCTATGTCGAGATGACTTCCCGATGGCGTCGCGATAGTGATCACATGGATGTCTTCGCGGGCCAGGAATGCCTCGATATCGTCCGCGCCGGCCGGATCCAACTCAGGTGCGATCTGGCGGCCCTTGCCACTGCCGTGATCCATAATGCCGACGACCCGCGCATTCGGCAGGCCACGGATCGCCTCCAGATGAAACGGCGCGATCATCCCCGCGCCGATAATGCCGATGCCGTATGTCATGAAATCTCCCTAACCGACTACCTTCCGCACAAAGCGCACCAGGGAACCGCATACACGGCCCGTCCTACGGCAAAAATGGACCCCCGATCAAGTCGGGGGTGACAGCCAGTGGGGTTCCGCACCCTCAAATCGGGATATCGACCTCGAGCAACGGCGCGTGCTGCTGCGCACCGTAGACGTCCGTATCGCCCAAGTCGCCGGCGGAGACGAGGCGCGGCAGGGTCGCCTTGAAGGCGAGACCGGCGTCGTAGACCGTGAACAGAATGTCCTCCTCCTTGACGCCGTAGAGATCGACGAACAGTTGCGGCGTGATGACGCCCGTCGCCTTGACCTTCTCGAAGGTTTCCTTGTCGGAGAAGACCGCGTCGATGGTGAGCTCGAACGGGCCGGCATTCTTGCTCTTGCAGACCGCGACGATATCCTTGAGTTTGGCCATGGTTAGTACCCTCTTTTACGGATAGGTGATGCGTTTG
>JAJFJC010000325.1 GCA_021774385.1 Alphaproteobacteria bacterium | reverse complement strand
TACCTGCCAGACCACACCACGACCGTTGCTCATGCGCGTCGCTGCGGCTGGTTAAGCGCGCAGCAGCTTGGCATGACGATGCTGAGCCAGGCGCGTGACGCCGGTGTCAAACTGCTTCGTGGCGCGGTCACACAAGTCGATACCAGGGGTGGCCGAATAAATGGCGTCACCGTCCAGACCGACACGGGAATGGAAACAATCTCGACATCCAATTTCGTAAACGCCGCGGGCCCCTTCTCGCCCGCGGTGGCTAAACTCTGCGGCCTTGAACTCCCCGTGACGCTTGAAGGGCATGTAAAAATTTCGTTCAGCGATAAACGTGCCGCCTTTCCGCGCAACGCGCCTCTCGTTATTTGGAATGATGACGTTAAATTACCCTGGGATGCCGACGAACGGGAAGCCTTGGCGGAAACGCCGGAAATGCAAAAGCTTCTTGAGCCCTATTGCGCCGGTGTGCACGGTAGGCCGGACGGCGCGGGCGATACCGTTTTGCTCTATTGGACCTACGAAGAAGGCTCCAGCGAGCCGATCTTTCCAATTCCCTACGACCCGAATTATCCAGAAATCGTGCTCCGTGGCATGTCGGCAGCAATTCCACGCCTATCGGCGTATTTCGGTCACATGCCGAAACCTTACGTCGATGGAGGTTACTACGCAAAAACCGAAGAAAATCGCCCCCTCATTGGCCCTCTTCCCTTGGAAGGCGCCTTTATCTGCGGCGCGTTCTCCGGCTTCGGAATCATGACATCCATGGCGGCCGGCGACTTGCTTGCAAACCATATTACCGGCGCACCTTTGCCAGACTATGCGTCCGCCTTCCTCTTAACCCGGTATAACGACCCGAATTATTTGAAACAGTTCGCGACCGGCGCCACTTCCGGACAGCTTTAGAGTGTCAGATAGCCGCCATCGACCGGGATCAAGGTCCCCGTGACGTAAGCCGACATCGCGGAGGCCAGAAAAATTGCCGGTCCCGCGATATCTTCCGCCTCGCCCGCGCGGCCAAGCGGCGTCTGACGCAGAAATTTTTCCTCCATATCCGTATTGGCGCGGTTCTCCGCGTTCAAAGGCGTGCGAATGAGGCCGGGTCCAATGGCGTTGACCCGAATGCCGTCCGGCCCCAACTCCGCCGCCAGCGCACGCGTGAATCCCAGCACGCCGTGTTTGGCAACCGTATAGGCAGCCGCGTTCCCCGTATGCACATGAGACTGAATCGATCCGATATTGACAATCCGGCCCTTGGTTTGCCGCAGCGGATCGAGAAAAGCTTTCGTAACGTTGTACGGCCCCGTCGCGTTGACGTTCATGATGTCGTCCCAATCCTGGTCGGCACCTTGCGCTGAGATCGGCGCCCGCCGCACGATACCGGCATTGTTCACCAACACCGACGCCGCCCCGAATTGTTGGGCGACCATTTCCGCCAGAGCGGCACAGGAGGCGCGGTCCGTTACATCGAGTCCTGCGCTCAAAGCCTCCCCACCGGCTTGCGCGATCATTGACGCGGTTTCCGATGCGCCGGGCTCATTGATGTCGGCCGCGACCACTTTCGCGCCCACCGCGGCGAACCCTTTGGCAATCGCGCGGCCGATCCCCGACCCCGCGCCGGTCACAACGGCAATATCCCCTTCGAGTAATCCAGCCATGACAATGTTTCCCCTTCGATCCCTGACGCTGTAGTTTGTCGCTTTGTTAAATATCGATGTTAAAGCGCAGCAGGAGGCAAGTCATGCAGGTTGGCATTTCCATTCCCACGACCGAAATCGGCAACGATCCCATCGCAATCCGGGATTTCGTACAGGCCGTCGAAGATATGGGGTACGAGCATCTCACCCTGATCGACCATGTCCTGCAGTCGGGCAAAGCGGTCGCGGATGATTGGCGCGCCTTCTATACGCGCGAAAATGCCTTTCACGAGCCGATCGTCTTCTATGCCTATGTCGCCGCGTTGACGAAGAAGATAGAACTGGCGACGGCTATCCTGATCCTGTCACAACGGCAAACCGCGCTGGTCGCCAAACAGGCCGCCGAACTCGATCTGCTGAGCGGTGGACGCCTCCGGCTCGGCGTCGGTATCGGCTGGAACGAGATGGAATTTGATGTCCTCGGGCAAAATTTCCATGACCGCGGCCGCCGTGTCGTCGAACAGATCGACGTAATGCGCGCGCTCTGGACCAATGAATTGGTCACCTATGACGGTGAGTGGCACCAGATCAAGGATGCAGGCATCAACCCCCTGCCCGTTCAGCGCCCCATCCCGGTCTGGATCGGCGCCTTCATCGAGCCCGCCATCAAACGCGCCGGCCGCGTCGCCGACGGCTGGTTCGCCAATCCACGGGTTCCGCCCGGACCGGAAGCCGAGCAGCATTTTGAATTCTTCCGAGGCGCGGCGCGCGACGCCGGCCGCGACCCCAGTAAGCTGGGTATCGACGCGACCGTCCTGACCGAAGATAAGGGCTCACAAGCTTGGGCCGCGGAGGCGGATCAGTGGAAGGAAATGGGCGCCACGCACCTCACGGTCCGCACGATGGCATCAGGCTTGGGTTCCAACGACGCGCATCTTGAGACTCTGCGAAAGTTTAA
>JAJFJC010000324.1 GCA_021774385.1 Alphaproteobacteria bacterium | reverse complement strand
CTATAAAAGCGTTCACTCTCGCATTGTAATGATCATCGTTCGGCACAAGTATCTTCGCGACCTGGCTATTGTCTAAAAATGACCGGATAAATTGTGTGGTATCGATGAGAATAAAATCTTGCTCCCGCGCGAGATCCATCCATTCCCTAGGCGCATCGTTCACCCGACCATGACGTATCGTTGGCAAGTACACGACGACAAAATGTGCCTTAAGCGCGCGAGCGTGCTCGTTCATCCGCGTAAGAATAAATGACATACCATCGATCATCAGCGGCAGCATATCTGGATCACCATATTTAGGGCGCCCACCATGATTGTAACGCTGCACAGCCGTTGACGAGAGACCCAATTTTCTGGCGATCTTTGCAAAATCTCGCCGTACCTGGACAGAATAAGCATTTGCCGCAAATCTACTGAGACCAAGCGATTCAAGAGCCCCGGAGGCTGTCCGATCTTCGTTCGTCCACAATCCGTCCTTTCGTATCGCATAGTCACCACCAATTCGTGCGAGCAGCGGACGGCCATGATGCGCCTGCGGTTCTATATCCCGATACATAAGATCTTCGAACAGACCAAATAATATTAGCCGTGGCTGGAGATCGAGATAATTTTCCAACTGAAGAAGTGATTGCGCACTGCCATAGCCGGGCACACCGGCGTTGCCAAGCGTGTAATCAAGCCGCACAGCCACAAGAGATGAAAACAATTCGCTATAATCCAGCGCTTGCCCCCAAACATGAGAACCGCCCACCGCCAGAATATCAATCTTCGTTACCGCGCCGCGCGGCGTCCCAACCCGAAGGCTGAGGCTGTCGGATAGAATCTCAAAGCCAGGGTCTAGTCGGTAGCGAACTTCGGGGGCATTATAATATAGACCAGGCCCCGTCTGATCGAACAATGGTCCCGGCATCAAAGGAACGGCGGCCTTGCCCGCGTACGCCAATTTCGCGGGAGCATCCCTCTTTACGGACGAGATCGGCCATTTGGCGCGTTCGAAATTCTCAACGCGCCTACCTTCCTTTTCGTAGGTCTGCCAACCCCGATAAATCGTGAACGAAAACGCACCAGCAATCCCACACAGAAGACAGAAAACAACGAATAAAATACTGCCTTTAGACATCACCCTGCTCTAAGCCGAAGGGGCTGATTCACCGAGTTGTCTTTCTAAGCGAACACCACTGCGTCATCAGTCAGCAGCGTCAATGCCAGGCCGATAGAGAACACGGTCTCGTTTGTCTCTAGACCGCTCATATTTCCGAGCAGGCGTATTGTTTACTTCGCCGAGTTCGGCCGCGCCAAACGAGGCATCGATCCGATCCGCGGGTGCGTCGGCATAAAGAGTCGTGCGCTGTTTTGGCGTACGGTCGAGCGTGCGGATCATCCGCTCCATCGCCTCAGGCGGCATTTCTTGACCATGTGCAGCGCCGGCGGCGCGGGTAATGGTCTCGTTCATCAAGGTTCCGCCAAGATCGTTGGCGCCGGCATTTAGGCAAGCTTGCACACCTTCCGGTCCCATCTTGACCCAAGAGGTCTGGATGCTCGGGATATGCGGGTGCAACGCCAAGCGCGCCACCGCATGCATCAGCACCGCTTCACGGAATGTCGGACCGCGCCGCGCTTGTCCTTTTAAATAGAGCGGCGCTTCCTCGGCGACAAACGGCAGCGGCACGAATTCGGTAAGGCCGCCGGTGAGTTTCTGCAAGGTACGCAAACGCCGCAAATGGCGCGCCCAATGCACCGGCGTATCGACATGGCCATACATAATCGTCGCGGTGCTGCGCAATCCGGCTTCATGCGCGGCCTCCATTACTTCAAGCCATTGCGCTGTGTTGACCTTGTCGGGACAGAGAATTGCGCGGACCTCGTCGTCCAACACTTCGGCCGCCGTCCCCGGCAGCGAGCCTAGACCGGCATTGCGCAATCGCCCGAGGTAATCACCCAAATCCAACCCCAGCGTCTTGGCCCCTTGCCAAACCTCCAACGGCGAGAACGCATGTATATGCATGTCCGGCGTAGCCGCTTTTACGGCGTGGCAAATTTCCAAATAGGTCTCGCCGGTATACTCGGGATGGATACCGCCCTGCATACAAACTTCGACCGCACCACGCTCCCAAGCTTCCGATGCACGCCGGCTAATTTCTTCGATATCCAAGTCGTAGGGTTTACCCCGTAAATTCTCACTTAGCTTTCCTTTGGAGAATGCACAGAACTGGCATTTGAAATAACAAACATTGGTGTAGTTGATATTCCGCGTCACGACATAGGTGACCGTGTCGCCATTTACCGAGCGGCGTAGGGCGTCTGCTGCATTGCAAACCGCCGCGACTTCGGTTCCCCTTGTTGCGAACAAGCGAACAATTTCCGACTCTGTCAGGTCATCGCCATTTTGTGCCTTATCGAGAATTCTCGTGAGTTCATCGTCGATCGGCGCGGAGGGCCCCGCGGCGAGAGATGGCGGTGCTGACGGGGTTCCGGTCATCCAACTATCCGTGCGTGGCAAGCCTTCGCCATCGACAGATCGCAGCACTGGCGTGCGCAAGCTTTTGTCGAGCCAGCGCGCACCATCGAGCGCATAGGCCGGGTAAATCGCCGTGCGTTCGATCAGCGTCTTTCCGCATGCCGCGGTTTCCTTGGCCAACGCATCAAGATGAGGCCATGGCGCCTCTGGATTAACGTGATCCGGTGTCACAGGCGACACCCCACCCCAATCGTCAAGTCCCGCCGCAACCAGCTCGCGCAACGCACCGGGGCTTAGATTTGGCGGTGCCTGAATGGTCATCTGAGGCCCAAAGATCAACCGCGCGACGGCAATGGTCCACAGAAGCTCTTCGACGGTTGGTTCCGGCGCATCCGCCATTTTGGTGTCCGGCTTCGCACGGAAATTTTGAACGATGATTTCCTGAATATGACCATATTCTTCGTGCAATTCTCGAATAGCCAGCAGCGACTCTATCCGCTCACGGCGCGTTTCGCCGATACCAATCAGAATGCCTGTTGTAAATGGCACCGCCAACCGGCCAGCCGCCCGCATCGTATCCAGTCGGACGTTGGGATCCTTATCCGGCGAACCAAAATGCGGGCCGCCTTTCACCAGCAAACGCGGCGACACGGATTCGAGCATCAACCCCTGGCTCACCGAAACCTTACGCAGCGCGGCAATCTCGGCCTCCGTCATCACGCCAGCGTTGATATGTGGAAGCAGCCCAGTTTCCCTATAAACCAAATCGGCCATTTCCGTTAAATAGGAAATCGTCGTTTCGTGGCCGAGATCGGCGAGTTCCTCGCGCGCAACGTGGTAGCGCAGCTCCGGCTTATCGCCCAGCGTGAATAGCGCTTCCTTACAACCCGCCTTCGCACCTTCGCGCGCGACCTCAAGGACTTCTTCACGAGTCATGAACGCCCGCTGACCCTTCCGTGGTGGGTGGGCGAACGTACAATAACGGCAGACATCCCTGCACAGTTGCGTCAGGGGTATGAAGACCTTGCGAGAATAAGTGAAGCGGCTACCGTGCCCCTTGTCGCGCAGCAAAGCAGCGCGTGCCATCAACGCGCGATAGTCGGTTTCGTCTGCAAGCGCCAAGGCCGCCTTTTGATCAAGATTTTCCGTCATGCCGTCACCGCGATACGATCCGCGACCCCATTTTCCCGCAACCAAATTTGTGCCCGGCTTTCACCTGTTTCCGCGATCAACGCCGCAAGATCGTCGGGCCGGTCGATATCGAGCCCGATGCCGGGCAGGCGTAAAATTTTCGGTGTGACACCCGCGGCCTCGGCCGCTCGAAGATGCGGCTGAAAACTGTCATTCCCAAAGTGAAAGGAAATTAAGTCCGGCGGCGAACAGGCAATACAGTTCGATCCCCGCTCATCGCGGGCCGGCACGATCGTCATGCCACGGCTGGAATCATGCGCCGCTAATACCGTCTCGATTTCCGCCGACGGAACAAGGGGCACGTCGCCGGGCACGGCAAGCATACCGTCCACCCCCTGCCCGGCTAACCAATTCGCCGCGGCTTCCACGGCCGCTGTTTGGCCGCGGTTCTCCGCTTCCGTGAGAACCTCCGCGCCATGTTTTCGCGCTATCGCCGCCGCCGTTTCGTCCCGCGTTACGACAAGCACACCTTGTAGTATCGATACGGAACAGAGCGACGATAATACGTCTTCATACATGGTCCGAAACAGACCACGTCGTTCATCGGCGTCCAACACGTCGGCGAGCCGTGTCTTGGCGTCCTCGAAATTCTTAGCTGGTAAGACGGCCCACATTTTTCGCTACTTTGCACTCAACTGCCGGGAGAACGCGACGACTTCGCGCGCCAACGATACACGATCATCCAAGGATTTCATCACAGTATTAGTAACAAGTACATCGGGGCCTAACGCCCGCACGGCATCTTCCTCATCCGCATCCATTTTGTCGAGCACGAAGCCATCGATCAATCCGGCATAATGTTCAGCCACGCCGAGCGCGGTTGCCGGCAAACCCAACTCATCCATCATCTTTGCGGTCGGCCCCTTGATCGCCTTGCCGCCAACAATCGGCGAAATAGCGACAATCGGCGCCACAGTCCCTGCCAACATGCCGCGTACGCCCGGCAGTGCCAGGATCGGATCGATGCTGATAAAGGGGTTGGACGGGCAGATGATTACCAATTCCGGACTCGCCGCTTCGAAAGCCTCACGGAACGCCGGGCTTGGGCGCGCGTCGGATGCCCCCGCGAAGCGGAATCCGGTTACCTTTGGCGCGCACTTCTCGCGCACGAAATAATGTTGGAAGGCCAGCGGTCCGCCGGCCGTGTCGACGATTGTCCGCACATCGTCATCGCTCATAGGCACGATCGCGGAGGTAATCCCAAACCGTTTGGCGACATCCGCGGTCACCGCGCTCAACGTTTCGCCTGCCTGCAGCCGGCGCGTACGTTCGACATGCAGCGCCAAATCACGATCACCAAGATTGAACCAGGTATCGCCGCCGAGAGAGCCCAATGTCTCCATGAAAGACCAGCTTTCATCGCGCCGCCCCCAACCCAACTCAAGATTGGCCAACTCGCCCAGTGTATAGCTGACAGTATCGATATCGGGGCAGATCCGCAGACCGAGATGATCGAAGTCATCCCCGGTATTGGCGATGACCAACAATTCCTCCGGCAACATCGCCTTCGACAGGCCAAGCGCCAATTTCGCGCCGCCTACACCGCCCGATAACGCCACGCACCGGCTCACCGGAACAAATCCTCGCTCTTGTCACGCACCAACACCTGCGCCGTCGTTGCTTCGCCGGCAACCGAGTATCCACGGATCACAACAGCCGGTGCGCCTTCATCAGCCTGCCCTTGCAACACGGAGGCCGCAGCAGCCAGTTCGTCCGCGATACCAACGATCGACGTCATCAAGGGCCGGTCGAACAAGTCTTTCTCACCCCGGATGTCGAGAATTGCCGGTAGGCCCGCGACACCGATCGCAATCCCGACGGTGCCGCTCCGCCAGGCGCGCCCGACACTGTCGTTCATGATAACCGCGACATCGGCGCCGCAACGCTCGCGAACTTCCGCGCGAACGCGGGCGCAGTCCGCATCGGGATCCAGCGGCAACAACAGCACGCGGTCGTCATCTTCACCATGTTCGGCGACGTTGGAAGCATCGATCCCAGCATTAGCCATCACGAAGCCAAGCCGGTGTTCGACGATCAAGACGCCCGGTCGATACCGAACGATTTCGTTCGCTTCGGAAAGAATCAATTCGACGATCCGTGGATCCTTGTCGATCTCAAGCGCGAGCTCGTCCGCGCGTGCCGACGGCTTCACATCGGAAAGCGAGACGTAACGGTCTTCCGCCTTGGAAAATATTTTCTGAGCGATTACCAGGACATCGCCGTCGGCCAGCGCATCGCCGGACGCGGCCAATGCGTCGAGCAGTATGGCGGTAACGTCATCCCCTGGTCGCACCAAGGGAATGCCATCGATCGTACTAAGGGTGAGGCGCCGGTTGGACACGGGCGTACAGAGCCCTCAATTAAACCGCATAGGAGGCCATGATATCCCGGTACGCATCGAGATGCTGCGCCGGATCGACATCCTGATGGGCGATCGCGGGCGGTACCTCGCGTCCAACAGTACCGTCGGCACGGTAAATAACACCCGCCGGCATCCTGCCTTCCGCATCCAAAGCAACACCCCGGGCAAAGGCGGCCGAGAGGTCGGTCGGATCATAATTCGGATCGTCATCGACATTCTCCAGCATCGACTCCCAACTGGCATAGGTGTCGTTATAGGTAACGCAGGGCGACAAAACCTCCAGAAACGCGAAGCCTTTTCCAGCCCGAACATGTTCCAATGCGGCAACTGTCAATTCATGGAGTTGCGCCGACCAACGCGAGAAGCCACGCGCGATGAAGCTAGCGCCCGGTATCGATAACGCCAGACGCGTTGAATCCAACCCTTCAGCAGCACTGGAATCCATCGTTGGCGAATCCTGCCCCTTCGTGAGGCCGTAGACGCTATTGTTCATCACGATATAGACGAGGTTGGGATTGCGCTTCACCGTATGGACGAAATGGCCCGCACCAATCGCGAAACCGTCACCATCGCCGCCAACGGCGATCACCGTCAGATCGGGATTGGCGAAGGCAACGCCCGTTGCGGCTGGCAGAACGCGGCCATGCAGCGCGTGATAGCCATAGGTTCCGACGTTATTCTGCAACGTGCCCGAACAGCCGATACCAGCCAGGATCATGACGTCGTGCTTGGCGATATTGAGATCGATTAGCGAACGCTCGATGGCGCCTTGCACGCCGAAATCGCCGCAGCCGGCACACCAGATAGGTTCAGCGGGCTTATAAGTTTTGGTCATTGCGCGGCCTCCCCTTCGAGAATGGTATTCGCGATATCAACGGCCCGGAATGGCGTACCGTCATACTTGCGGATACTGATCATGCGTTCCTTCGGCGCACCCGCGCCGCTGATGAGATGAGCAAGTTGCCCCGCTTCGTTATATTCGACGACATAGACCCGCTCGCAATCACGGATAAAGTCGATGGTCTCGTCGAGAACCGGCCAAAGCGTGCGCGGCCGCAGAACTTGAACATCGGTCCCAGCGTCCGCAAGCCGTATGGCGGCGCGTTCCAAAATGGGGCCAGCGGACCCAAATCCAAGAATGCCAATCGGTGCTTTCGCATCGCCCCATCGCCAGCCCTTGGGCAGATCGCTACGGACGGATTCGATCTTGCGCGACCGCTTTTCAATCATCCGTTTGCGGTTCCTGGGTTCCGCCGAAACAAGTCCCCACTCATTGCGCTCATTACCGGTGACCAAATTTTGGCCCCCAGGCGTACCCGGCACGGCCCAGGGTGACAGGCCATCATCGGTAATTAGATAGCGCTTATATTCTTCAAGTTTCTGGACTTCCTCGCGCGTCATACGTTTGGCATGATCGACAAACACACCTTCCAGATCGAAAGGTTCGACCGTCGTCGAATCCTGCGACAGTGCACGGTCCATCGCGATGATGACCGGTCCCTGAATTCGTTGGGCAAGATTGGTTGCAAACGCCCCGATTTCAAAACTATCGCGTTGATTGGCCGGCGCCAAAACGACTTTCGGATAATCGCCATGACCACCATTGATCATGGTGCCGATATCGCTTTGCTCGACCTTGGTCGGCATACCCGTGGACGGGCCGGCACGCTGGCAATCGACGACGACCAAGGGAATCTCCGCCGATCCCAACTGGCTCACGCCCTCCTGCATGAGTACGAAACCCGGTCCGGAAGAGGCCGCCATGGATCGTGCGCCAGTAAGCGCGGCACCGGTCGCCATATTAATCGCCGATAATTCGTCTTCGGCTTGAATTGCGATGCCGCCATATTTTGGCAAATGACGTTCCAGCCAGCCGAGAATTTCACTGGCAGGCGTGATGGGATACCCCGCGTAAAAACGCCCCCCGGCGGCGAGGAATCCGAACGAAAGCGCCTCATTACCGGCGATCATCAAATGTTCTTCGCGTTCCGCCTGATCGACTGTCCAAGGGCTGTTGCCTTCCGCCAGCCCAATTTCATCGGCATGGGCAAGGCCTATCCGGAAC
Source organism: Alphaproteobacteria bacterium (assembly GCA_021774385.1). Lineage (GTDB taxonomy): Bacteria > Pseudomonadota > Alphaproteobacteria > UBA8366. The sequence goes on along the minus strand of JAJFJC010000324.1, from coordinate 510 downwards.
GCATCGACATTGGTATCGACCACCGCTGCCGGCAAACGTTTAAATCGCTGACGCAGGCTTCCTTCCGCGGCTTCGTCGACAATGCCCAGGATGCGGCTGACGATGCCGAAACCAAGACAGTTCTTGAGCAAATCACGTCCCAAATCGCGTACAGCAAGGCGTCCGAACGGCACCGCGAAAACTTGGATCGTATCGGCCAGGATACCTCCCGGCGGCGGACCTTTCGACGCATCGAAGACCACGATCCCGTCTGGTGCCATGGCCGGCGCCGCATTTTCGACCGCTTCGTCATCGAAGGCGACTAGGAGATCGATGTGATCGCCCATGCAACCCGTCGCCTCGACCGAAGCGCGGTTCGCGACGCCGGGGGTCAACATCGGCACCTGGTGCTCGACCCCGTCGGTGGCGCTCAGCCGCGCCGTCGGCCGCAAGCACGCCATGCAGCTCCTGCTGACGGGCCGCCTGCACGACGCCGACACGGCGCAGCGCATGGGTCTGGTCAATGAAGTG
>JAJFJC010000323.1 GCA_021774385.1 Alphaproteobacteria bacterium | reverse complement strand
TCGGTATTGAAGGTCGCAAGGGTTCCGCCACGCAAGGCAATGTAATGTGCCCAAAACCGCGCAAGAGCGCTTTCCTCATGCGCCGTTACATCCGGCAGGACGGGGCAGAAATGAACCGTAACGCCCTTTAGCGTTTCCTTGTCCACGCCGAGGCCATAGGGCGAGAGCAATAAAGAGCCCATCAGGAAACCGTCGCTCGGCACCAGAATTTCGCCCCCATCGCCGCGCATGGAGATCGCCGGATCATTCTTCTTCCAATGGAGGGGCGATCCGATAAGCAGAACACGGGCGGGGCCGTTTTGACCGGCACGCATTTCTCCGATGCCCGACAAAATCGCGGGAATGTTTGTGCCAAGAGCATGCGCTTCCACCGGTGCCGATTGCGACATCGACCAAAGATGCGTTTGAATTTGGTGTTTTTCCTTGGCGAAGGTTTTGCTCACGAATTTGGGTAGATCGTAACGGCCCTGATCCGGGATCGTGAACGACGCCTGAACGCGCCCATCGCCCGCATTGAGCAGGCTGAAACTGTCCTTGCGTCCAAGAGACTCAAAGACCTGCCGCGCCGCGTCTATCAACGGTGCTGTATCGCCGGTGCGATGCGCCGGTAGGGCGAGGTAGTTGTTGTCCGCCAGTACCGGGCTTGCCCAAAGCAGGGCAACGGATGATATCAAGGCTGTCAATTTACCGGACATGGTTTTAACCTTTCTGATTGATACGGGGTTCAGGATTCTTCGGGCTCGTCCGCTTCGGAACCGTCGTCTTTGGGCGGTTTTTTCTTAAGAGCGTCACGCAGCGCCTTTCTGGCGGCTGTGTCGCCAGCCGATTTCGCAATCGCTGCCAGCTCTTCGAATCTGGCGAGTTCGAAAAGTTGCTGCATTTCCAGCGCCGCATTCCAGCGTTCCTTGGCATCGCGCAATTCTTTGAGACTGTTGGTCGTTTGCTTCACTTCCACGTAGGCCTTGACGGACAACTTGCCGTGAAGATGGTCATTCTCATCGTTGCCGATGATGCGCCTGATAGGGCGGGGTGTTACGCGGCTGAGCACGAAATTGTGGAGCGTTGGTGCCGCGAACAAGTCCAAAACGGTTGTAGCCAGAAAAAGAAACCAGATGGGTATCGCTAATACGGAAGGCGGCTCATACGAGGCCGGGTCCGTTCCCCCTTGCGGTATTACCCAATCGCTGGACGATGGAGAGTCTGTGAAAACGCCCGTACCGCCTATCGTTGGCGGGAAAGCAACCAGCGATGCCGTTGTCGCCCATATTAAAAAAGCAGCAACAGTCGTTTTAAGAAGCCTGCGGTCGAAGACGAGCCGCGCCTCGTCCGAACCAAGCTTGTCGCGGTAGGCGATGGAGGCAAAAATACCGGCCAGAGCGGTGACGCCGAAGACAAGCCCAAATATCGGAAAGTCCGCGACCAGGGCGATCTTGTTGGCCTCGACGATTTGCATCACGGTGATTCCGGGCACCGTCAGCATCGCGCAGACCATGACACCTAACGCGAAGAGGCCCAGCAGATATTCGATCCAGTTAATCTTGGCTTCCGGGTCTCGCTCCCATCTCACCATGTAGGGTTCGGTTTTTTCTTCCTTCGCGACTAGTTCCTTCCAAAGCCGCAAAGCATGTTCATACGCGTCGATAGCCGCCCGTTCCGCTTCCGGGTCCTCCGGCGAGGGGTGATGTGCACGAAACTTGCTGTCCACGGCGCTCCGTAATTTTTTCTCGCCGTCCGGCGGGCCCACGAAGGAAATGATCTCTTCGATTGTGAGATTGGACACTTTCAAGTTTTTGGGATCGGGCATCTTTGTCATGACGATCTGCCTCCAGTTCTTGCCGAAATTTTCCACCAACTTCCCGACGTTCGATGCGAGATCTTCTCGCCCCTCCGAGTTGCCGAGCTACCCACAAAATGGGCGGCTCTCCGAAATCGCGCAAAGCATGAGCCGGAGAAATTCGGGAGATTCTTGGGGAAATTCGGGAAACGACGGATCGTCGAAACTCTATTCAGGAAACCGCGTTCCAGAGCCCCCGACGGCGCGGCTGGCATCGTTTATGCGTTACTTCTTAAAGGTTAAAATTGCATACTTGAAATATAAATAAGTAATTACATAATACATTAAAAATTAATAAAGTATTTCTATGTAATATTTGACATTATTGTTGTAATAAATAATGAATAAGATGATTGATCTAGGTAAATTTACTCTTGACGTAAAAATAGATGGCGAGCGAGGATATCTTGTTCGCGAAGAGTTGTCCGTGGATGGCCAACTACATCGCAACTCAGCCCCAGCGGTCATTCTACGAAGGAATACGGGACCAATTGTGGGGGAAGAATGGTATCAACACGGGATGCTGCACCGAGAGGGCAACCCTGCTGTGATCATAGACGACACTAACCACTACATAGAATCTTGGTACATGGACGGTGAGCTACATCGAATTGATGGACCTTCGCATATCGAGCGGCATAAACCATCCGGCATAATTCTCAATGAGAAATGGTATCAAAATGGCAAGCGGCACCGGCTCAATGAGCCAGCGGAGATTTTGCGAGAAGAAGAGTCTGGTATAGCCTCCATCGAAATTTGGGCCATGGACGGTCTCGGCCATCGACTTAAAGGACCGGCATATGTG
>JAJFJC010000322.1 GCA_021774385.1 Alphaproteobacteria bacterium | reverse complement strand
CCTCGAAACCGTAATCCGTTAGCAACCGGCGAAGGTCGGGGTGTTCGGAAAAGAAGACACCATACATATCCCAGCATTCGCGTTCGAACCAAGACGCCGCCGGGAAAATAGATGCAACGGACGGTATGGGCGTATCTTCATCCGTTCGGGTCTTAACACGAACGCGCTGATTATGTTTATAACTGAGCAAATTGTAATTTACCTCGAAACGCTTTTCATGCTGCGGGTAATCAACACCGCATGCATCCATCAGGCTTTTAAACAGACTGCTTGGATCGTCCCGAAGGTATTTCATGAACCGAACGAGGTCTTGGGGCGCCACCTCAACATTCAACTCACCGTTGCCGATATGGCTATCGAGAATGTTCGCGCCGAACTGCGCAGTGATATGCGCTTCCAGTTCCTCAAGCGCGTCTTGATTGGCATCGTCCATTGAGTGTTCCGTTTTCAGCGCGCTATCGTGCCTGTCCGCTTGATTTTCTTTTGCAACTGCAGGAATCCGTATACCAGCGCTTCTGCTGTCGGCGGACAGCCCGGCACATAAATATCAACCGGCACGACACGATCGCACCCGCGTACGACGGAATAGGAATAGTGATAATAACCACCACCATTCGCACAGGAACCCATCGATATGACCCAACGGGGCTCCGCCATTTGATCGTAAACCTTGCGCAACGCCGGCGCCATTTTGTTCGTCAGCGTACCCGCGACGATCATGACGTCCGACTGCCGAGGGCTACCCCGTGGGACAATCCCAAAGCGGTCCAAATCATATCGCGGCATATAAGCGTGTATCATTTCGACAGCGCAGCAAGCGAGACCAAAAGTCATGGGCCAAAGCGAGCCTGCCCGGGCCCAGTTCACCAACTTGTCGGCATTCGCGATGATGAAACCCTTGTCGGCGAGCGTATCGTTGACAAGGCGCATCGCGCCGTCTGTATCACCTTCCCTAAGCGCCGGCACAGCGCCAACCGCGGGGGATGTTACTCCCATTCGAGAGCTCCCTTTCGCCATTCATAGACAAACCCAATTGTCAGGATTCCAAGGAAGATGACCATCGACCAAAACCCGAATAGGCCTATTTTGCCGAGTGAAATCGCCCATGGGAAAAGGAACGCGACCTCAAGATCAAAAATGATGAAGAGAATTGCTACGAGATAAAAGCGCACATCGAAACGACTACGCGCGTCATCAAATGCCTCGAACCCGCATTCATAGGCCGAGAGTTTTTCGGAGTCCGGTTTTTGTGTCGCTAAAATTCCGCTGGCCAACAACATGGCAACGGAAATGCCGATGGCAATCGCGAGGAAAATAAGAACCGGCAGGTATTCCCGCAGCAATTCGTCCATCAACCGTCCTCCTCGACCGCCTTCGCGGCCCCACCCCTTAGTTTACGCGCCGGAATATGTACCGCATTGCTCAAATACCGACCGCAGCCGCAATACACATCCATTCCAGTTTGGCGCTAGCAATATAGAGTTAAACCCATAGGAAGCAAAGACCGAACACGACAAAACTATTCCCGGGCCCTTCATCGGAAATTCAATAGGTTACGGCCATATTCACCCAGCGCCGAGAAGGCAGGAATATTGGCAAATTCAGCAATATAAAGAAGTGGCGGGAGTGACGGGACTCGAACCCGCGGCCTCCGGCGTGACAGGCCGGCGCTCTAACCAACTGAGCTACACCCCCAAGCTACCCGCTCGGGCGGGACCGATGTACTGTACCCCCTGGCACCTGTCAAGCAACGCGGCCAATTAAGTCGAAGACTTTGTCAAATCGCATATTTTCGAGGCTTTCGGTCTCTCAAATATGGATGAAACTTGAATGCGATCGGCCTATTTAGCCAATGACAGAGTGTCTTGGGTAGGGTCCCCGCTAGGAACTTCCTTGATCGGGCAACGAACCCTGAAATTTGGTGGGCGATGAAGGACTCGAACCTCCGACATCCTCGGTGTAAACGAGGCGCTCTTCCAGCTGAGCTAATCGCCCTTAGATTATAAAACGATGACCGGCCCGCCGCTTCGCGGGAGGCCGGCCAAAGAATAACGGTACGCGTAAACCAGGACTAATTGACCGAGTCTTTTAGACCTTTACCAGCTTTAAATTTCGGCTGATTCGATGCCGGAATTTGAATTGGTTCACCCGTGCGTGGATTGCGTCCTTGAGAGGCTTGGCGCCGCGTAACACTAAACGTACCAAAGCCAACCAAACGGACTTCTGTTCCGGACTTTAAAGAGCCCGTAATGGAATCGAAAACTGCGTCCACGGCTTTTCCAGCATCGGCTTTACTCAAACTAGCACCGTCAGAAACCGCCGCGATAAGATCGTTTTTATTCACTCTAAGTCCCCCTTCAAATAGGGATTGAAAAGATAAGACACTATATTCAAGGTCTGAATATGATGGTGCGGAGTCTAAAGGAGATTCGCGAAGGTCGTCAACGTGAAAACCGCAGAAATCCGGGCATTTTTATGATTAATTATGCGTTTTTTTGAGGTAAATCGAGCGCAAAAATTATTCAGACCATAGACTTACGCCTTAGTGTGTCGTAACGCCGCTGTGGCCCCCTTCTTGTGACTGTGCGACTGAGACATCGACATCATTTTCGTCGGGATTCCATTCAATCGGCGACAGCGATTCGATCAGCGCCTCTTTCAAAACCCGATCCACGTCGCTGACTGGAATAATTTCCAGCCCCTTCTTCACGTTTTCTGGAACTTCCGCCAAATCTTTTTCGTTATCCGCCGGAATTAAAACCGTCTTCAGGCCACCCCGAAGAGCCGCCAACAATTTTTCCTTCAACCCACCGATTGGCAGAATCCGGCCACGCAAGGTAATTTCGCCGGTCATGGCGATATCCTTCCGCACCGGAATGCCCGTAAGCACGGAAACAATAGACGTTACCATCGCAACTCCCGCGGAAGGGCCATCCTTTGGCGTCGCACCTTCTGGCACGTGAACGTGAATATCGGTTTTGCCGAATAAGGTTGGCACAATTCCGAACGATGGCGAACGGCTCTTCACATAACTCTCCGCGGCCTGCACCGATTCCTGCATGACATCGCCAAGCTTGCCTGTACTCGTGATCTTGCCTTTACCGGGAAGCTTGACCGATTCGATCGTCAGCAATTCCCCGCCAACTTCCGTCCAAGCAAGACCGGTGACGACACCGACGAGATCTTCTTCTTCCAATTCGCCATAGCGGAACTTATGTACGCCGGCAAACTTCTCGAGATTGCGCCGAGTCATGTGAACTTGTTCTTTTTCTTCCTTGAGGATTTCCTTAATCCCCTTACGGGCAAGGTTTGCAATTTCCCGCTCCAAGTTCCGCACCCCAGCTTCCCGGGTATAGTGACGGATCAGGCTTCGCAGCGCCTCATCGGAAATCGACCATTCGTTCTTTTTCAGGCCGTGATCTTTCATCTGCTTTGGAATCAGGTGGCGATTCGCAATCTCCACCTTTTCATCCTCGGTGTAACCCGGAATCCGAATGATCTCCATACGG
>JAJFJC010000321.1 GCA_021774385.1 Alphaproteobacteria bacterium | reverse complement strand
CGGCATTCTTGCTCTTGCAGACCGCGACGATATCCTTGAGTTTGGCCATGGTTAGTACCCTCTTTTACGGATAGGTGATGCGTTTGATCGCCTGTCGAATTCTCTGGATAGGAGGTGCCGCGCCGGCGATGCGGGGACATCGTCAAGCGGCGCCGACGCCCGCCAGAGGATGCGACAGGCGACCCAAAGGACGCGTTCACAGGCCCATCGAACCGCGTCGCGCACTCCTTGTGATGCCTCCAGCATCACGGCGGAACACGCTTCTAACCGTTGGGCCTGTGAACGCGTCATCCGTATCACCTATCCGTAAAAGAGGGTACTAGCCCCGCACATCTTCATATTCGATCGGGAACATCTCCATCGCGTCTTTCGGTTCGACGATATGATAGACGCTGAACCGGTAGGCCGGACCACATTCGATGTCCGAGGGCGAAAAGGGGAAGGCCATGTTGCCTTCCTTGCACAGCCGGCCCGGGAAATCGAGATGTAGAGTACTGACCCGGGCGACCGACAACACCGTGTTCGCCTTCTCCTGATTGTCGGCGATCACCTCGACCAGGATACCGAGCTCGTGCGATGGATTGGCGGCCAACGGCTCGCGCGTCGCCATGACGCCGTCGCGGCCATAGACGCGGAACATCAGCTTGTACTCGTCGCGACCGACTCCCATGGCTTCCGACTTTTCAGCCACGGCCTCGCGGACCAGCCCCAGATAATCTTCCGACTGCCCAATAAGCAGCGGGTCGCGGGTGCCGCAGATCGTGATCGCGCGATAACCCATCAGCTCAGCGCCCTCAATCTTCACCGTGTATTGATCATCAGGGTTCCAGCGCATACCGGAAACCATGGCCGCTCGGTCGCTTACCACATCGAAGCTGCAATCGGTGGTATCGAGCAGTCCGCCCGGCTCCTGGAACAGGTTCGGGCTGGCGTTTTCGTGCAGACTCTGGTTGGCGAGCGACATCGGCGTGCAGATTTTATTCGGATTGGGCGGTTCGCAAATCACGCCATTATTCTTGATGGTGACATGCATGCAGTCATGCCCTTTCGGAATAGCACCCGCCGCCGCGCATTCCAGCATCTTGCCCGAATACCAGGCGGGGGCCGGCTCGACTTGGCCGCGCATCGCACAGGCGGCGAAGGGTGCCGGATCGGTACTGCGTCCGGCGAGCACCACCTGCGCTCCGGCATCGAGCGCCGCCATGTAGGGCTCCGGCCCCATGCATCCGACGATACGTTCCGCCTTGTCGACGGTCTCCGCGTCCAGCCCGCCGGCATTGCGCATCGGCTTGACCTTGCCGGATGCGAGTTGATCCTTGACCCAGCTCTTGTCCTGTTCGGCATGGATCGTCGCCATCTTGAAGCTGAGCCCGTCCTCCCGGGCGATCTCGCGCGCCAGATCCGCCATCACGTCGAGATGCGGCTCGCCACCGGCACCACCGCAGCTACCTATCGTCACCGGCACGCCCTCGGCGACCGCCGCCTGCAGCATCAGCCGCAGATCGCGCTTCATCGCGAGCCGCGAGTTCAATGTCTTGCCAGAGCCCAGATAGTGCGGCCCAGGATCGGTACTACCACCATCGCAGCCGATCATGTCGACGCCCATTGCCACGCCGCGCTTGATCGAGTCTTCGGGAAATCCGTATCCCAGGATTCCACTCGTCGAAAGCATTCTGTATTCCGCCATTACACTTGTTCCTTCCCTCGTATCGTTTGTCTCTTTATGCCGCGTTATGCCGCGTAAGGATTGACACCGCCGCGCGGTCCCGTGCCGAGGCGATCAGCCACTGCTGGCAGTAACGGCCGACCGGACGGCACGTTCAGCCATTGCCGCAACAACAACCGCTTGCGCTCCGGCTCCGGCCAGTCCTCATAGGACGTACGTGCATGCAAGATTGTGTAGTTGTTGAGGAGCTGTATGTCGCCGGTCTGGAACCCCATGTCGAACTTAATATCGTCGCGCAGCGCCAGCGCCTCGACCTCCAGCACCGCTGCCTGTGCCAACTCGTTCAAGGTTTCTCCGGTCTTTTCGGCGCCACGGTCGATTTGCTTGGCGTTATAGTAGCAGGTCACTTCACCCTCGCATTCGCTGAACACAGGAATACGTTGCGGGGATGTCAGATCCGGCGCATCGGTCGGCCCTTTGCCCGCATAGTCGATACGGAAGCCTCGGCACAATGCATCGAGATATTCCGGATGCGTCTCCAGAATTTCATTATAAATCGTCAAGGCACTTGCCATCGTGCTGAGGCCACCGGTCTTCGCGGGATTGATGCAGAACAGGCCAACGATATCGCAGGGATCGACATGCGGCCGCAGCCGCGCCTTGGTCGAATGGCCCCGGACATTGTTGCTCGCATAGGCATTGCCGAGATCCTCAATTTCATGCAGCAGCGCCCCTTTAGGATTCTGCGATACGGGGGCGCCGATATGGCGGCCCATACCCCAGAACAGAGTACGCGCTTCGTGACGTGAATAATCCGGCAGTCGGATGCCGCGAAGTAACACGAACCCTCGGCCCGTTTCGACTTCCGCTACAGCGGCTTCAATCTTCGGCGCGACGGTCGGTAAAGGGAAATCCGCGCGGGTTAGTTCGATGATCGGCTTATCTGAGGCCAGTGCCGATGCCAACGCAGTCTCAATCTCGGCAATATCGGAAGACGAAAATTG
>JAJFJC010000033.1 GCA_021774385.1 Alphaproteobacteria bacterium | reverse complement strand
CTCCTGCTGGAATATGTTGATCTAACGCAATCCGCGGAAAGCAAGCCCCCCGAAGGGTTGGTTTCGACCGCTTTGAATATCTTTCGCACCGCATTCGAAACCTTCCCGACCTCGCTTACCCTCCGCTTCAATTTCGTGAGGGCCGCGTTACATTTCGGCGACGAAGCCGACATCGAACAAGCAATTACCATCGCGAAGCAGACAGTCGACGCAAACCCAACGGCGCTGCGCATAACACCTCTCGACGACGTTATGTCCTGGGACTATTGCCAGCCATTTTTCAACTACCGGGACTACCTGCAAATCGTTACCGAGGCGCTAGCGGAAAAAACCAACCGATCCGACGATCTAAAGTCATTGATACTTGCGAGCCTTCGCCTTTATTTGGCGCGCGTTACCGGTGAACCGGGACACCTCGCCCATGCCGTTCGATTAGATCCGTCATATTCTGTGTACAGGCTCGAGTTCGCCAAGGAGCTTAGTCAGCACCGCGATACCGCCCAACAAGCCGCTGACCTTCTGATCGACGTCATACCGGAATGCTTTTTCGCCGCGGAAGCGTGGTATTTGTTGCAGAGGTTAAAATCCGCGCATGGGGTAAACATACCCAATGAAAACGAATTGGCCGCGCTTGTCGCCGGCCTCGAAAATAAATCCTTATTGGGAGAAAACTATGCTGGGATTAGGGCTGGCCCCTATTTCAACCGCTTGCGATTGTCGCTGTCGCGCAACGTGTCTGGCTATGAAGTTCGAAAGGCTCCCCGCGAAACCCGCAGCGTCCGTCTGTCGATCTTGCTCGCCGATACCAATGGTTCGCGCTATCCAAACTTACTCAAATCCCTAGAAGACCAATCTCTCCCGCGTGAAGATTATGAATTGATATGTGGGGAAACATTCGATCAAATTCCGACCAGCATGATGGAGGCTGCGGATACAGCAATAGTCCTTGGACAAAGCGAGATTCTTTATAACCGGAACGTCGCGTTCAATCTTGGCCTGACCGCCGCCAGCGGCCGCTATATTGCCATATTCGCCCAAGACGTCAGCTTAACGGCGGAAGCACTAACCGAAATTCTGGATAGCCTCGAATCCGTGAATTCGAAGTCCACCGTCTATGTGAACGATCGGGCAACTGGCGCGCCGGAGGACACGCATTTCATTTGTCTGCGTCGCGATTTGTGCATCGCCGCCGGCGGTCTGGATGAAAGCACTTATTACAGCGCGATGCTTGGCGGTCCGCATGAGTTGGTTGAGAGACTGATACGACGGCGTTTGCAAATCAAAACAACCACTCACGTACCAGCCGTCTCCCGCAACGACCTGCTTCCGTCGAAAGAGCGAGTATCCTCGCTTTATCGCGAACTGTGGACAGAAAGTTTTTCACCCTACGCCCGAATGCCGTTACGCGAGAATTCCGCCATCGCCCTGCTACGAGCCAACCTCGTTGATACAACCTAACAAACTGTATGGATGTGGTAGATTGATTCAACGAAAGGCCTTTCCGATGCAAGCATTGGTTATAGGCCGTCTTTTAGGAGAACCAGTCGATGCCAATTGATAGCGCTCGGGAGAACTATCGGGATATCGCCGCTATTTATAAGGCCGAAAATGTCTATGAGCGTTTTCCTCTGGGTTACATCTGGCTGGTGAACTTGCAAGCACATCTCGACAACTTGATATCCGGTGCTCAAAGCGCGAAAGACGCAATCTCTTATTTGAACGACAAACAATTCTACGACTTCACCTGCGGTGGGCTGTACAAGGAGTTGTCGATTCGCTGGCGGCTCGACTATCTGCGTGATCAGGAAAGTGTCGGGCTAGACGATTTGCCGCCCGGGTTTGGCGAGTCCGACCTCATTCTTGACGACCACATCATGGAAATAGACGGGCGCCGCGTATCCGCGGATTTCTTGAATCGCTGGATGTGGCTAAAACGCCTGGAACGTAACGTAACCCTGCCAGCCGAAAACCCCGTGATTATGGAAATCGGTGGTGGGTTCGGCGCCTTCATGCGTTTAATTCGAGAATTCCACCCCCGCGCGACGAGTATCATGATCGATATTCCTGAAACCTTATTCTTCTTGGATATCTTCGTGCGCCACCATTTTCCCGACAAAAAAATTCTTTATGCAAAGGACCGAGAATGTCTGAGGGACGACTTGAGCGAATATGATTTCGTGCTCGTTCCCCATTATCTCGCCGACGGCCTGAAGGGAAAGAAAGTCGATCTCCTATTGAACACGAACTCATTCGGCGAAATGCTGACGGGTACGATCCGTCATTGGTTCGACCTGTTTCAAGACGAGATGGACGTTCGCTATATTTTTTCGCTTAACCGATTTCTCAATCGAATTGATTTCCAAAAAGACCAATCCAGATTCTCGTTTCTTGCCTGTAATTTTTTCTTTGATGCGCGATGGAATATCTTGGATTGGGAAGCCGATCCCCAATTTGAGCGCTGTCCATTTCTCTATACGATCGCAACTCGAAACCTTTTAGTCGTCGCGGAGAGAAAACCGGTCGACGATTTCGATGAATTGGATTCCAAGGTCGCCGCGCGGAAATATTTCCAACAAACATTCTTCGAGGATTGGAATTGCCGGCCTTATTGGGAGAATTATGTCCGTAAGTTCGGCAGCAATTATCCACCCTTAATGTCACGGGGCGATCGCGATTTGACGCCCGACCTGACCATGAATGGGTCGATGTTCAAGGTATGGGAGGCGGTAAGGCTCGACCGGTCTCGAGATAATCTTCTCTTAATGGCCAGATTGCTGGAAAGTCTAGGGGGAGCGGAAACACCCTTCGAGGAAGTGCCCTTTTTGCTGCAAGAAATGATAAATGTTGCGGCAACGGATGGAAAAGGCGGCACGGACCAAATTACATTAAACATAGATTTCCAAAACCCCGGCTTTTCCTGGGGTTAAGACCCTTGAATGACTTTGTCGCCGATACGTCGCCGGGCCTTTGGAGACAATGCCTTGATCACGGCATTGATCCCAGCGTTGATCTCGCCCGGACATATTCCGCCACGCCCCGCGCGGGCTTGTTTCTGGATCGAGACGGCGTCGTTCTGGAAGAAATCAATTACCTTCAACGCATTTCGGACATGCGGTTAATCGAGGGCACGACAACCTTGATCCACGCGGCGAACCAACGTGACATCCCCGTCATTCTGGTTACCAACCAATCCGGCGTGGGCCGCGGCTATTACGGCTGGCATGAATTCGCCGAAGTTCAGGCGAAACTCCTCGACTGGCTCAGCCAGGAAGACGCGCGACTGGATATGGTCTTGGCCTGCGCCTACCATGAGAGCGCGGAACATCCGTTCGATGTCGCCAATCACCCTTGGCGCAAACCGGCGCCCGGTATGCTGCAAGAGGCCGCAAAAGCACTGGCACTGGACCTGTCCCGGTCTTGGATTATCGGCGACTCGGCGAGTGATATCCAAGCGGGCCGCAATGCGGGACTGGCTGGCGGCATGCATGTCGCTACAGGCCATGGGGAACGGGACCGGACGATGGCGCTTTCACTGGCAACCACGACGTTCGAAGTCCGACCGGTAATCTCTATCGGCGATGCGCTGCCGGTCCTTAGCTCATTTAGACCACAGGAATAAATTCGCCCCGCGAGGATCGATGCCATATCGGCAACCGGCCAACTCGTGTTATTTTGCTGAACTAGCCCCGCACGAAACCACCAGCCCACGAGAAATTCAAACCCGGAGATTTTGCGAATGTGTGATGCGCCCCATGAAACAGGCCAGGGTTGGCGTGGCTGGATGGACCTTCCGAAAGCAGTTCCACTTAATCCCACGGGACCCTGGATCGATCTGTCGCATCCCTTGAGCAGTGACATGCCGCGCATTTCATTCTTTCCTAAACCACGGTTCGAACAGATCATGGAAATGCCCGAGCACCCGTTGAACGTCACCGAGATTCAAATGGTCGTGCATCTCGGCACCCATGTGGATTCACCAAGACACTTCTTCCGCGATGGCCCGGCGTTCGAAGACGTTCCCATCGAGCGGCTGCATGGCCCCGGTGTCGTCTGGCGATTGAACAAGGCGCCAAGCAGTTTGATCGAACCCGAGGATCTCGAAGCCTGCACGCCGAAACTTCAGCCAGGCGATATTCTCTTGCTGAGCGTGGGATGGAGCGCGTTCGCCGGCACCGCGAAATACGACGATGAGCATCCCTCGCTCAGCCTCGCAGCGGCGGAGTGGATCGTTGCGCAAAAAGTAAAACTGCTCGCGGTCGATTTTCCGACCCCCGACCTTCCGAACGTACAACGGCCAGAGGGGTTCGATTGGCCCGTCCACCACGCGCTTCTTGGCGATGGTGTGCTCGTTTCCGAACACCTCAGAAACGTTGACGAGCTTGTCGGCGGCCGCGCGGAGTTCGTCTTCTGTGCGTTGAATATAACCAAGGCCGATGGTGCTCCCGCCCGCGTGCTTGGCCGTCCAATCGCGGGTTGACGGAAATCAAATGA
>JAJFJC010000320.1 GCA_021774385.1 Alphaproteobacteria bacterium | reverse complement strand
CTGTGACGGTTCAGCCACAATGATCCGCTTTTCTCTCCTAAGCATTAGCTTAGGAGAGACGCCTGCTCTCTAAATTTGCTGAACCGTGCTACACTCCCGCACATGCTTAGGATCACCCCATCGGTGAGCGCGGGAGGCGCAAAGGCCTATTTCGAGGAAGGCCTTTCGCATGGTGATTACTACTTTAAAGGATCCGAGCGGATCGGTACATGGCACGGCCTAGGAGCCGAAATGCTAAAGCTCTCGGGACCGGTTAGCCGGGCCGAGTTTCATGCCTTGTGCGACAACATAAACCCGCTCACCGGCGACAAGCTCACCCCCCGCACCAAGACCAATCGCCGGGTCGGATACGACTTCACCTTTTCCGTTCCCAAAAGCGTTTCGCTCGTCCATGCGCTAGGCCAAGACGACCGGGTTATCGCCGCCTTCCAGGAAGCGGTTCGCGAAACCATGGCCGAAATAGAAACCGAGATGCAAACCCGTATGCGCAAAAACGGGGCCTACGCGCATCCCATCACCGGCAATACGATCTGGTCCGAGTTCGTCCACGAACACTCGCGGCCCGTTGAGGGCGTGCCGGACCCGCATTTGCACTGCCACGCCTATGTGTTCAACGCGACCTATGACAAAAACGAGGCCCGCTGGAAAGCCGGCGAATTCGGCGGTCTCAAACGCGATGCGCCATACTATGAAGCGGCCTTCGATGCGCGCCTGGCGCACAAGCTCGATGCTCTGGGCTATGGTATCGAGCGCCGCGACAAGGGATGGGAGATTATCGGCATCGAACGGCACTTGGTCGATCGCTTCTCCCGACGTACTCAGGAAATCGAAGCGGCCGCAAAAGCCCTCGGGGTCGAAACCGACGGTCTAAAATCCACCCTCGGCGCAAAAACCCGCAAGGGCAAGAGCGCGACACTGTCGGCCAGCCAGGTGCATCAATCCTGGGACGATCGATTATCTCGAGAAGACCGGGACCGACTGAAGGAGGCGGGGCGGGGAACACGGAAAACAGAAAAGATGACCACGGGTGAGGCGACAGAGTTCGCCGTAGCCAATACCTATGAGCGGCAATCGGTCATCAGCAAAAAACGCCTCATGGCCGAAGCCCTCAAATTCGGCATCGGCTCCGTTCTACCTGAAGCGGTCCACGCGGCTTTCGCGAAGCGCAAGGATGTCATCACCCGCGATGTACGCGGTGAAAAACTCGCCACCACGACCCATGTCCTCGCGGAAGAAAAAGCCATGCTCCGCTTTGCCAAGGAGGGCAGGGGGACCTGCAAGCGATTTACCGTCGACGATACCGTATCCGAGGATTCGATCCTCTCCGAGGAACAGCGCGCGGCCCTGCAAACGATCCTCGGCTCGACCGACCGCGTGATGATCCTGCGCGGCGGGGCAGGGGTCGGCAAAACCACCCTCATGAAGGAAGTCGCCCAGGGCATTCAGCGCACCGGACAGGCGGTGCACGCCTTCGCCCCGACCGCTGACGCCTCCCGGGGCGTCCTACGTGCCGAGGGCTTCGCGGAGGCCGATACAGTGGCCGCCCTGCTCCAAAACGAGACACTCCAGAACAAGGTCGCCGGCGGTGTCATCTGGATCGATGAAGCCGGGCTCATGGGGGCTCGCGCCATGAACCAGGTCTTTGCCCTGGTACAGGCCAAGGGAGCCCGCGTGCTGCTGTCCGGCGATAGCCGGCAACATGCCGCCGTGGCGCGCGGCGACGCGCTGCGGCTGCTTGAAACCGAAGGCGGCATTGTCCCGGCCACCGTGCATACGATCCGGCGCCAGACCAACGAACGGTACCGTCGCGCCGTCGCGGCGATCGCCGACGGCGATATCTCGAGAGGTTTTGAGGAACTCGATAAAATGGGGGCGGTCCAGGAAGTGGATACCGAATCTCGCTATCGGTTCCTCGCGGAGGATTATGTCGCGGCCATCAACGACAACAAGTCCGCGATCGTGGTATCGCCCACGCACGCGGAAGGGGCCAAGGTGACGGATGAAATCCGCACGGCCTTGCGTCGTGATGGTGCGCTCGCCGTCGAACAACGCGGCTACGCTCAGCTTAAAAGGACCAATTGGTCCGAAGCCGAGAAAGCGGTTTCCCGGAACTACGAGACCGGCCAGATGATCGAATTCCACAAGCCGGCCAAGGGTGACATCAAGCGCGCCGAACGTCTAATCGTTGTCGCCCGTGATGATCACCGCAACGTACTTGCCGCCCGGGCGGATGGATCGGAAGTCACGCTGCCGCTCAATCAGGCCGATCGGTTTACGGTCTTCACGCCGGGCAATATCGACCTGTCGCCAGGCGAACAGATCCGCATCACCAAAAACGCCAAGCCCCTCGACGGCAAGCACCGCCTGAACAACGGCACCACCTATGAAATTGCCGGCTACACCAAGGACGGCAACATCAAGCTTTCCAATAGCTGGGTGCTCTCCAAGAGTTTCGGCCATCTCGATTACGGCTATTGCACCACCTCGCATGCGAGCCAGGGCAAAAGCGTGGATCGCGTGTTGATCGCCCAGAGCATGGAATCCTGGCCGGCGAGCAACCGCGAACAATTCTATGTCTCCGCGTCACGCGGCAAAGAGGCGGTCAAGATCTATACCGATGACAAGGAACAGCTTCGCGAGGCCGTACAGCGCAGCGGCGAGCGCCTGGCGGCAACCGAGCTGGTGCGGGAGGGCGCCGGCGATCGGGCCGCGATGCTGTCCCGTCTCGCGTTCCAGATGCGCACCTCGGCCGTCCGCGCCCGAGATTACCTGCTCGAGCGCTATCACCACGCCGCCGACCACTTCACCCAACAGGAGCAAGGCATTGAACGATGAAATAATAGGAAGATACACCGGTACCGCCGCCGGCGATGAAGCGGAAGAAATCAGCACCGCCGGCGGCTACAAACCGGTCGGATTCTACCCGACGACCCGGCACGCAATCTGGCTGGAACTGCGGATGAAAACCGGTGACAGCGAGGCGTTGCGCTACGCCTTCATCCATCGGATTTCATTCAACCCATCCAAGGGGATTGTGATTTATCACACCGACGGGCAGGTAACGATCGAAGGCCATGGCCTTCGGGAATTGCATTCGCTGCTGCTTCGAGACCGGGCCATCTACGTTCAAGAATATGGCATCGAGGCCGGCGATCAGCCTGGCCATGGCGAAACCTGTGTTACGAAAATCACCACGGACCAGCTCCGATAATTCGCCCCGCCAACCGGTAGTGCCGTTCCGCGGCAACATGACCGCGGAACGAACCGACGCGATTACGTGTCGTTTTCCTCTTTCTTCGGCTTCCGCAGTACCACGCGGCCATTCAAGGGCATGCAGTCGAGGACGATGTTGATGCCCTCGCCATCCTTGTGATCGAACGCCACGCCGATTTTGGTCCAAAAGCTCCGATCGGAATCCTTTCCGTCCTGAACGCTGTAGGCGAGATAAGTTTGTTTGTTTTCCATTTTAAATCTCCTGTTTTGAGTTCTAAGACCGCTCCAATGCGGCCTTTCATGGGTGCAAAAAGCGCGGCCGCTCGGCCCCGGGGCCTCCCTTTACCGCCAGGCACGCCTTAGCGGGGGGATTGACCAGGCAGGGCCGAGGGACGCGCAAAACCCATGAGTGAAAGGCCCATGCGTGGGCTCCATGGTCTGTAAAACAGGCGATTTTTAGAAAACAAACCGGGCTTCTCTACTGTCAGTCCGGGTAGCGCAAACCCTACCGAACGCCCTGATATTTCTTGCATTTTGGAAACAAATGAGGAACAATCACGGCATGAATATCGCACTGACACCCGAGCAAGATAAGGCGGCCGAAACCCTGGTGGAAGCCGGCCTATTTGCGTCCAAGGATGCGGCTCTCGCGCATTACAGCCCGGAGGGCTTAAGAGAAGACGCTGAAAAGCTTGCATCACTCAAGGCGGAAATTGCTGTCGGCATTGAACAGGCCGATCGCGGCGAAACACACGTGCTCGATGCTGACGACACGATCGCGCGACTTCGCAAGAGGCTCGCAGAAAGAAATGCTGATAAGCCTGAATGAAACAGGCGAATATCACCCGGCAAGCGCAAGCCGACCTAGACGACATCGCCGACTACATCGCTGAAAACAATCCAGAGCGCGCGGTGACGTTTACCCGCGAAATCATCGGGCACTGCCATAGACTCTGCAACATGCCCCAGGTCGGTCGTGCGCGACCAGATCTAGGACGCGATGTCCGCAGCATCCCGCATGGTGGTTATGTAATATTCTATCGGATCGTTGATGCCGAGGTTGAAATTGCGCGTGTGCTACATGGCGCTCGCGATGTAGAAGCGCTGTTTTAGGCCGTTTCTCGTCGATCTCGTTACTAATCCCCCGGGCCATCGATCGTCAACGCGACGAGAATCGGCCTTGTTATGCCAATAAGGAAACTGCGAAAGGAACAGGCCTCTGTTTGCCATCGGTACCTAGATACCCATACCCTTACGGGTTGATTCGTTCGGCATTTGCCGCGAAACTTGTGTCTACTTAAAAATTCTTCCGCCTGACTTTTTGCACGAAGGTTCTGCTGTTGAGTTTTTCGTACACCAGTAGAGGGGAGACACAATGAATACCGTAAAAAGGACATGCGTAGTGGGGCTGGTGAGCATCTCCGTTTTGACCGGATGCGTATCCGGTCAATCCGACGGCCAAAAGGTAGGGACCGTGGTCGGGGTGGTCGGCGGTGCGCTGCTTGGGTCCCAATTCGGATCAGGCGCAGGGAAAATTATCGGCACCCTTGCCGGTGCTGCAATCGGCGGTTATCTCGGCAACAAGATCGGAGAAATGCTAGATCCTAAGGAAAAAGAGGCGGTCAGCAATAAATCGAATGAAGCCCTGAGTTCCGCGCGCGACGGGGAAACAGTGACATGGACCAACCCGGATAGCGGCGCAGAGGCGAAGATCACGCCTAACAATACGAAAGCTGTTTCGCGAAACGTCCCCATTTTACGTAAAAAGGCTGTGCAAGCACCACCCTCTTTGGACTTGCTTGGCGAGACATATGAAGCCGCGAAAAATGTAAATCTGCGGGCCGGTCCATCCACAAAAATGAAAATTCTGGGCGGATTAAAAAAAGGCGAACGGTTTCAAGCAATTGGCCGCGTCACCAATGCCAAATGGATCATGGTCGGTCAAAACAACCGATCAGTCGGTTACGTATACGCCCCACTCGTGCGAAAATCAGAGGCTCGCCAAGTAGCCGCCGTCCCCTCCAACGTTATCGACCTGGATTCGGCACCCATCACCGACCAAAGGTTGGCGATCGGCCCGGCGATGGACTTGGATTCAATGATGAAGGACAAAGCAATCGACATGGATGCGGAAGGGTTAGTGGCAGAAACTGTTTCGGTAAAACAACAGTGCCGCACCTTGGATGTTGCTATTGAGAAAAAGGGAGAACAAGCCAATCAAACTCTAAAAGCCTGTAAAGGCCCAAACGGTGCATGGGGGATCATCTAAATGATGCGCTTAGTGTGCCTATCTTTTTGCGCCCTTATTGTATCGACCGCGGTGAATGCTCAGGAAAACGAGCAACTTGTGGCTCAATCCAAGAGAATGGGCGTGAAAGTTTTTGCGCCAAGCGGCGAATGGTGTGGTCCCACGCTTTCTCTTAAATTTGTTGCCGACGAACCCAGCTTCTTTAAGTCACCTAATTTTCAGGCGGTAACCGCTTTTCTGAGTAAAAAATGTCCTGCCGCTCAAAGCGCCGAGATTATAGGTGTTACCCCAGCAAGCAAGTCTTTCGTATTTACTGGGATAGCGAAGGCAGGCACTGGATGGCAGCCGACAAAAAACCAGGCTATTACTATTACTTCGCCAAAGAAGATAAAAAATCTGGTGACAACTCAAGTGGATAGTAATGAATTCAAAAAGCCCACAATTCCCATTTTCCCTATTGGAAATATGCCGGATCAAAATAAGTGGAGAGAAAACGTAATAAAAATTCTGCTGGAGAGACCTTTACCGCATAAGAAATTTGGTGGTCGAAAAAGAGGTGTTTTTAGAATACCAAGCTGCAAAGAGTATGGGAAATGGGCGAACAGTAGCTCTCTCATCCGAACATCAAACGATTCAAGCCTTAACAATGGAATTTTTAATAGTTTAGATGACACCACCACTATAACTTATTTTGGAAAATCTGCGTATTACTGGACCAACGAAGAATTTGACAAAGCCGGTGATTGGAGGAGGTTGAATAGGTGTGGAATATCCATAAGTAGGAAAACAACCGATACTGCGAGTACAATTCTTCATGATAAACACAGCAGGGATTATGTAATAAACCATAATAGAATTTGGAGAGCAGTTGTTCGGAGTTATTTTAAACCAAATTCGAATACTGTCCCTCCAGAAGAAATGTATTCATATCTGAAAAAGCGTAGTACGCCTAACGATTTTCGGGAACGATTAAATAAAGCAAAAGCAAACGCAGAAAAAAATAGAGATAGAAGTCGTAATGGGCTATGGTTTTTAGACAATTTTGATGCCAATAATATTGCGTTGTTTATTAGCGAGACCCGACGATCAGTCGCACTTTCCATTCATAAAAAATACGCCATGGAAATTGAATTAGCGTCTGAAAATATAGACGGAATATCATCTATTAATTTTATTTCCAGCTTTGCTTCTGGCGTATTAACTGTACCAGACGATAGTGAAATTGATGATTCTATACAACTTATCGCTAAGGCAAGAATCAGCGCGATAGCAAAAACTGTGATCGACAAAGAAATAAGTCGAATAGACACCTTAGAACCGACCCTAGAAAATCTTATAGAGGTTGAGGATTCCTCAAAAGGAATTCACAAAGCAGTCGGCGAAGACTTAAAGGATAACCTAGACAAACTCGACGAGTCGGTAAATTCATTTTCTATCAGGTCAAGGGTGGCGATTGTCGATGTGGAGTTAGAAAAAATTGAGTCAGCTCCCGAAACACTGGAAGGCGCAATAGAACTACGTGATCGACGTGATAAAGTCGTGTTGGAAGTCGGCACTTCGCCCCCGTTGCCCAAATTATCCGCATACACGAAAGCGGTCGACGCCAAGATAAACGTAATCGCGGATAAACTACTCAAAGATGCGCGTTCCAGGATCGACAACACGCCCGATGATGTGTCGTCCTATGTTTCTCTTAAAGAATTAGCCGTAATGGAAAAGGCGAAGTTAGGAAAGATACTCGACCAAAACGCGCTAGCTAAAATCGATCAAGAGGTAGATGCCGAACGTCGTCAAAAAGTAGGCCCCATTATCGCGGCCGCCAAAGCCGAAATAGAGGCCGCTGAGCCGACTCTCGGCAACTTAGCATTGATAGATACCAAAATCAGCGAGTTGCGCTCATCGCTTGCGGAAAACGCGGAGCCCGCGATAACCGGGCTTATAGCGGTGCGCGACGATTTTCGAATGAAGGCGCGCCAGACCGCGCTCCGTGACGCGCTCGCAAGGCTCTCGGAGATAGAGGACCGACCCGACAACATCAGCACAGTAAAAGCAATGCGCGACGTTGTTTTAGGCCGTATCGGCAATACGCCCACGCTGCCAGAAATTAAGGGGTACAAAACGGCGGTAGACCAGAAGATTGCTTTGATGGCTGAAAAAGCGATCTCATCGACGAAAGCAGAGTTGGATTCACTGCCAATTGAATGGGCTTCGCTGAATGGTATATCGCCACTTATCACCGACTTCAAAACATTTATACCTGCCGCAAAGCCGGTAGAGGATCTACAACAACATGGGATAACGACTCGAGAGCGTGTTCTTAACGGTCTTGCTGCAGTGGAGATAGATCAATTAGAAGAATTAAAAATCACCAACATTCCTGACTTTGAAAGTACCACAGAGAAAATACGCCAGGCTGCAAAACCGTTTTTATCAATCAAGGCCTTTACACAGGTTAAGTTAATTTTAAGTTCTGGAAACACGTTGTTGAAAACAGCATCCGCACCGATTGTCTTAGATTTAGAAAAACAAACCGATAAGGGAATTAGGGAATCCAAAAGTACCAGAATCACTCTCGTTGAGCTCCGTGGAGCAAAAGATTTTTTTAAAAATAGAATAGATAATCTAGAGAAGAGGATAATCGAAAATACGACTGCTTCGCAAAAGAAGAAAAGCAAGACCGAATCTAACGCGATAATTGGCTCTACGAACCTTTTACAAACAACTGTTTCCCTTTTTACTGATATAATAAAACTATTCGATACTAAAATTTCAAACACTGAACCGTTAATTTGCCTCCCGGCGCTGCAAAAGTCGACTCTCTCCGAAAAAGCCCTCAGCCTACCAATTCTCATTAACAAAGAAGAGTTTGATATGCGTCGCTTCGTATGCGCCTTAGATGCGGGGGGCGTTGAAGTCGCAGGATTTGAAGAACCTGGCATCTTGTCCACCTTCAGCGTTAAAGAATACAAACTAAAAACATATGATCGTATATCAAAGCAAATGGCGAATTTTGTATTTGTTCTCGCAGAGGCGCGGCCCGGAAAGAAACTACTGGTAGCTACAAAAATCGGTGACAGCGTCACCATGAAAGATGTATCGGCAAGAGATTGGGATAATCGTTCTGAGTCCTATACCCAGCGCGCCGCTGTCGGTAATGGTCTCGGATTAGAAGGTTGGTGCAGTATTGCCGAGAATAATTTGGACAAGGCTATAAAACTTTTATTAGAGGATACAGAGATGTTTTCCGATAAAAAAGGGTTCAAATTATACGCAAAAACAACAAGAGCACTCTGCGGTTAAAAATATTTTTCATCCTATTTCATAGGTATGAGGTTTATTAATGTCACGCAATATACTCTTAGTTTGTGCCAGTTTTATTCTCACCGTATTTCTATCTGGTTGTTTTCTTATAAAAGATCCTTTTATTGATAAAGGCGAACAAATAACCGGGCTTGCGGGAACTTACCGCCAGGTCGAAAAAGCATCAAGGCCAGGATATAAAGAGATCATAACGCCTTCTAAAATATTTAGAAAGGAAATACGCTTAAACGAAACTGTAGAAAACGGAACTACGTATTACGACGGAAACGACTCTTACAAATTTTTACATTTGAAAGATGATTTATATGTGCTTCAATTTACTAAAAGAAAAAATAATACCGAAGAATACATCGGAATTATCACGTTAATACCTAGTGATAATAGTGGTATCATAGGACTTCTCGTTACTGACAAAGCACTAAATTCTGATAATCCTTTAAGCGAAATAAAAAGAAGAAATAATGTCAAAATGACAACCGGCCCCAACAGGTTTGGCCGCGTACCTATTAAGGTAAACGACCAGTTATCTGGTAGCTCTGAAAATGTACTAAATTTTTTTAAGGATGTCGCAAATAATTTATCGGCAGCATATCCTATTTTCGTGTACGAAAGAGAAAGTGGCATAGATACCCCAAAGGAAACAGAAAACAACATCACCGAACGTACCAACGATAACGATCGAACTATTGAGAAAGATAGCGCATATTTAAAAACAACTCCGCTACCACAAAAACCTAAAGTTGAGGCATACGACGATTACACTAAGAATTTGGAAAAACAGAAAAATGTTGATGATCCTGATTTGACACGCCAAACAAAGGATTTAGCGAGAGACAAATTACTGGATTTACTAGCTGATAAATTTTATTCGGATGACAGCACAGCGATAGACAAAGCAATAGGTGCAGGAGCATTAGTCCTTGGCTCCGCTGGAGAAATATGGCTTCCCGAATCTGATCTAGAGGCAGCTGCATCGAGAATACCATTACCACAAGCAAAATTGATCGGCCCTTTAGCCCGCACAATTAAGGCGGTAGGTAAAACAGGCGCTGGGAAAAAAATAGGTAATACTTTCAGCCAGGCAATTGATACTGTATGGAAACAGAATGCGAAAAAAGTACACGACATACCCCATGGAAATGTTGTCGTTGGAGAAGCAAAGCGAGTAGATACTGTCACCGTGTATCATGGCAGCATGCATGGTTCTACAAAGATAAAAAGGGATGGATTATTGTTAAACCATAAAGGGACGACTAATATTTCTAGAGATAAGGATGCTGCATTTGATGCTATTGGCGATAGTCGTCCAGAATTTGGATATCTAAAGGACGGAAAAATAGTCAAAAGGAAAATGAAAGATCGCGGTGTTATAGAATCGAAAATACCGAAGGACGATTTCGAAAAAGTATTTCGCGAACTAGAAGAAGGGGGGTATAAAGGTTTTTCCAGAAAACTGGATACGACGGAGATAAAGATCAAAGGACCTAACAAAGAAAATGCAATCGAACTCTTTAATAAAAATATTGTAAAATGACACCTAATGACGTATTAGAAAAAGCAATAAGTTATTTAAACGAAACTCTATGTTCCCATAATAGATCTTTGATCAATAACGATTCTGTTTTATTTTCCTTTGAAAAACACGTTTCGTACGAACATATGCACTCCCACAATCAAGTTACGGTAAGTCAATGCTATGGATCCAATTCAGTGAGGAAATTATTAGAAGATAGAATATCAGGCGGTCCAAATTGGATACACGCTTCTCTCTTGATTGGAGAGGATGGGCAATGTGTAATTTTGTTCGATTTTGGTTCCGATATTGGAATCACAAATTCTCCTATCAATACCAGCTATGTAGATCGCGCTTTAAGCATTGGGAATGTCTGTTAGCAGCAAGGTTCACGCACGCCGTGCAGCACAGCACACACAGACGCTCTCTCGTCGATCTCGTTACCGATTCCTCGGGCTATCGGTCGGGAAAACCACGAGATTCGACCTTGTTCAGGTGAATTCAGCCCCGATAGGGCCTTTTCGGCAACAGCTGATCGGAAATTGATCCGTCGCTTGTCCCAAATGGAGAATGCCGATTCACAGTACCGTTTTATATGATATAAAGGACGTTATCGGATATATTTATAGATGACTCGGGTTCCATGACAACAGACGACATTCTCACTCCAGGCTATCGCTTCAATTCCAGCATAGCGCTGCGTGACCTGAATCGGCTTCTTTCCACGTTCATGGCGATCGCGCCTATACGTCTGATTTTTGAGGGTGACGCCGAAGACCCATTGTACTCCCTAATGGATCTCTGTGCTGAAGACGAGATCATCCATTTGCTTGTTAGCACAGCGGTCATGAACCGCGCGCATTTGGAGCATATGCAAAAGCTTCGCGAAAACCCGGATGAAAACACCTTCGAACCCGTGGATGGCGTCTGTGGAAGGCTTTGGCCTACTAACGAGAATGGCTTGCAACCAGTTCCTCTGTGTTTCCGCGAGGCCTGCAATAAGATCATTCATACGAAGAGTACGACGTTCGAAAACCTGGAGTGTGGGCAGCCAATGCTGCGACTCCTGGGACGTCAGGGAAAAAAGGAATGGATGGTCGAGATTGAAGTGATTGAATACGTGCGCCTGTCAGTGAGGAATTTCCAAGATGCCCCTGCGTAGTGTCGTCCTGCCCCCTGCCCTCACCTCCGATCCAGGCCTGGTCGTCCCGGCGATCGTCGCGGACGCCGGCAACAATGCGCTACGGCGCTTTCTCGAGTTCTTCGCAGCCCAGCTCAGCAACAACAACACACGCCGTGCCTATAGCCGCGCGGCAGCTGATTTCTTCCATTGGTGCGAAACCAGGCAGCTGCGCGATCTGAAGGCCGTGTCTACGCTTCATGTCGCTGCATGGACGGAAGAGCTAAAGCGCCACTACGCCCCCCCCACGGTGAAGCAGCGGCTCGCTGCGATACGCATGCTCTTTGACTGGCTGGTAGTAGGCCAGGTCGTTCCCTTCAACCCAGCGACGGCCGTACGCGGCCCTAAGCACGTCGTGAAGAAAGGCAAGACGCCGGTTCTCTCAACAGAGGAAGCACGCGATCTATTCGACAGCATTCCGACCGATACTATGACCGGTTTACGCGATCGCGCGTTGATCGGAATCCTGTTCTACACCTTCGCGCGGATCGGCGCGGCCGTGCGCATGAACGTTGAAGATTACTTCCCCCAAGGTCGGAAGATGTGGGTTCGCCTGCATGAAAAAGGCGGCAAGCACCACGAAATGCCGGCGCATCATAAGCTCGTCGAATTCCTGGGCGAGTATCTCGATGCGGCCGGGATCGCCAAAGATTCAAAAGGCCCCCTCTTCCGCACCGTACGCGGCCGTAGCCAGGTCCTCCAGGATCGGCGCTTGGATCAGCGCAACGCCTGGGACATGGTGCAGCGCCGCGCGGTCGCAGCCGGGATTTCGACGCACACGACCAACCACAGCTTCCGGGCAACCGGCATCACCAACTATCTCGATAACGGCGGAACACTCGAGAACGCCCAAGCCATGGCCGCACACGCCGATCCGAAGACGACGAAGCTATACGACCGTACAAGCGATCAGATCACCCTCGATGAAATCGAGCGCATCCGACTTTAACTGCTTGCCCTATCCAAATTATTTGCAGAAAAAATACTTCGACTCTAAATCCCCGCCGTTGTGAGGTCCAAATATGAACGATGCAGAGTGGATAAGACAGAACGTGCCTCAATCGCGCGGTATGATCTCGTTTTTACGAACAGCGCTTTCTAATTTCATAGAATTTAATAAGGAAAGGGGCCGAAATTTAACCCATAGGACTATTTCTGAGCTGATATCTGGAGTTTCGGATATACAAGGTAGAATAAGTGACACAACAATTTCTCGTTTTCTAAATCCTTCACAAACGACCCTTCCTTCAACACAAACAATTAGACAAATTGCTCATTTTCTTATTTTCGAAAATTATCTTTCACGCGAAAACATAGAAACCCTTAATCTTCCTCCGAACACTCCCAACGCGGCAAGAAGATTAAACAAACAAACTGTATCGTTGGTCATAAATACTGCTCACTGGGCCCTACAATCATTGCAGAGCCCTGAGGGCATGAGCGCAGAGAACGAAGAATTGTGTAATTCACGGCGCAATAATCGGCCACGGTAGCGGCGGGTATTGTCCTGCTGTGTCGGTTTAAAAGCCGGCCAGGTTTAAGTCTCTGGCAATTTGGATTGCCGGAGGCGGGGGATGTACGGGGTGGATTTATACGGTTGC
>JAJFJC010000319.1 GCA_021774385.1 Alphaproteobacteria bacterium | reverse complement strand
CGCCGTCTAATTGGCCTCCGCCGCCCCTCGTGCGGCCTTGTGTTTAGATTGATACCAGGGGGTGGGTTACTTCCACGGACGTCATTGGCTCAATCGCACAAGCAGCATCCGAGCGAAAAATACGCCTCCGTACCTAACTGTGACTAAAAGCGGCCGCCAAAAGGCGCGCCATCATGTTCCAAGTAGGCTGTTGTGGCATTTCGAGATCTTGGTTTTTGTACCAACTTTCCAAAGCACGGACCAAAGCAGCATAGCCTTTTAGATAATCAGCCACGGATTGTTCTTCTTCAAAACCCTGTTGATATCCATGCGCCAGTAGTCGCGCGAATTCGAAAAGCTCTTCTCTTGAATTTATTTCTTCAACCATCTTATCGGCTTTTTCATTGTATCGTTTTTCATCATCTTCCATCATTATTCCTTTCCAAAATCTCGATCGACATTCCTGAATTATCAGTAGTCATTTTAGTTTTTCTTCCGCCCAACGCCTGCTTTATTTCATCCTGTGTAGCTTTCTCATACATTATATCTTTTCCAGCAACTCGGTGAGCAATGAGTCGCCTGTGATACAAAGTAAATACGTGCTTTCCAAAAACAGCGATTCTTATTCTCTTTATCGGCTTTTTTGAGCCATCTAATAATTGTCGGACCATTCGCTCGAGAGTACGGCCGTCTTGAAAGTCTCGATCTATCGTATCTTGCATTGTACGAATTCTATTTGGATCAGTTCTGCCCTGATCTTTTAGGCCCTCAAACTCCGCCTTGGTCATAGGTTTTTTTGTTGCAGATACTGTAGGTAGCTTAACATCAAACTCTTTTTCGGGGTTCTTCCGCTTTTTGCCCCTCGCTTCGGAGCCTCCTTTCGTAGCACCTAGCCTGGAAGGAACCCTACCACTTCGTCCTCGACCCAAGAGTTCCGCCAGAGAATCCCTTGCCTTCTCGATGTCCGTCTTTTCGCCGCCATCATTAAAATGTTTTCAAAGACAAGGATGCCGGCTTTCGTCTGGTCGCTCCGGTCGTTACCCTCTCGCCACCATCGCGGGCGGCGGCAAAGTGGAGCAACCCTTTGCCGAAGGGATTTTTCTCGGCTTCGCCCCCATCCGGCGCGAACGTCCCCAACTGATCCGCGAACAGCCGCGCGGCGTCTTCAGCGGCGGATTCCGCGTCGCCGGTTTCTTGGAAGAAGTGTAACGCCAAGTCTTCCACCGCGAATTTGAAACCGCGCGCGTCGATGCCGTCTTCGCCGGCGATCTGGCCAAGCGCGTAGGTCAGCGCTTCCGCGTTCGTCAGAACCCGCGGCCGGAGGCCGGCACGCCTATCTGTTCCCGGATCCTAGCGAGGTCAGCGTCGCGCGTTTGGTGCATCCTTCCTGGCGTAGTTCCTCCTGAAGTAAACTGACACGATTAAAATGTGTGGGAGCTTCCACAACTATAAATGTGATGTATTGGTCCAAGATTCTCTAACTATGACCAAATGCACCGTCTAAAAGGCGCGCCATCATATTCCAATCCGGATTTTCTGGCTTTTCCAGCGATTGATTTCGATACCAGCTGTCAAGTGCCCTGACTAAGGCGGCATACCCATCTAAAAAGTCAGCTACCGATTGTTCCTCTTCGAAACCTTGCCTATAGCCATGAGAAATCAGACGAACGAACTCGACAAGTTCTTCTCTTGTGGAAACAGTTTTTAGTTTCCTTTCAATTTCATCATCGTAAAGTTCTTCCTCATCCATCACTGCTTCTTCCTTTCCAGTACCTCGATCAACATTCCTGAATTTTGCGTACTCATTTTACGTCTTTTTCCTTTTAATGCTCTTCTAATTTCTAACGGCGAAGCTTTCTGATATTGTATATCTTTCCCAGCCAACCGATGGGCGATGAGTCGCCTGTGATCCAAGGTAAACACATGTTCTCCAACAACAGCGATTCTTATTGCCTTTATTGGCTTATTTGAGCCATCCAACAATTGTCGAACCATCCGCTCGAGAGAACGACCATCTTGAAAATCACGATCTATCGTATCTTGCATAGGGCGAATTCTATTTGGATCAATTTTTCCCCGATCGCTAAGGCCGTTAAACTCCGCCTTGGTCAGAGGATTTTTCGTTGCCGATACTTTAGGTAGCTTAACATCAAATTCTTTTTCGGGGTTCTTCTGCTTTTTGCTCCTCGCTATGGAGCCTCCTCTCGTAACACCTAGCCTGGGAGAAACTCTACCACTTCCTCCTCTACCCATAAGTTCCGCCAGAGAATCCCTTGCCTTCTCGATATCCGTCTTTTCGCCGCCATCATCAAAAATGTTTTCAAAGACAAGGATGCCGGCTTTCGTTTGTTTCTTGCTAAACTTTCTGCCAACATCGAAGCTGCTGATCAGTTTGTGGAAGAAGACCGACCGATCCGATTTCTCCGCCCGCCCGATGAAGGCCTTTTTTTGCGCTTCCGTCATGCCTTCCCGCGCGGCCCGCAGAATATCCCGGGCAAGCAAGGCACGGTCGGCATTCATGCCAAACTCCCTCGCCACGCTTGCGAAATC
>JAJFJC010000318.1 GCA_021774385.1 Alphaproteobacteria bacterium | reverse complement strand
TGACCTGGTCGTTGGCCGCGAAACGTACCGTTCCGACAATTCCGTCCGCCGGCGCCGCGATGACATGTTCCATCTTCATCGCCTCGAGCGTAATCAGGCTCTGACCGGCCTTAACCTTTTCGCCGTCGGCGACGTGCACGGCGATAATCCGACCCGGCATCGGCGCGGTCAGCTTGCCGCCAAGGGCCTGCGCCGCGGCGGCGGCCTCCATCGGATCGATCCGTGCCAGTCGGTGGTTATGGCCGTGCGCGATAATCTGGATTGAGCTGTTGTCACTGATCACGGTCGCGGCGATTCGTACGCCGTTCACCTCCGCCAACAGCGCGCCATTCACGTCGAGCGTTCCACGGACCACAACCTGCTCATCGCCATGATCGATACGATACCCATCGATTTCCGGCCGTGCTTTCAATGTGACCTCCCGATTGTCATCGAGAAACCGAAGTTCGAATTCGCCTCGCCCCATGGCGCGCCAGGCATCGCCGAGCAGCCATGGAGAATTCGGGTCGTTCGAAGCCGCGGCGGCTTGCGACGCACCGGCTTCGAATCCCAGCAAATCCGCGAGAGCGGCGAGCGCCAGGATCTCGGTGGACGCTGGCTGCGCTTCCGGCACCAGGTCGGCGAGGTGGGTTTCGATGAAACCGGTGTCCAGTTCCGCGTTCATGAAGGCGGGGTGCGCGGCAACGGCGGCTAGAAAGCTTAAATTTGTATTCAGCCCGACGACTTCGGTGGCCGCCAACGAAACACGCAAGCGCCGTAGTGCGGCCTTTCGGTCCCGGTCCCAGGCGACAATCTTCGCAACCATGGGATCGTAATACATGGAGACCGCATCACCTTCGCGAACGCCGGTATCGATCCGCACATGAGGCGAATCCGCCGGGAAGCGAAGATGATCGAGGCTGCCGGTTTGCGGCATGAAGTTCCGCGCGGGATTTTCCGCGTAGAGGCGTACCTCGACGGCATGGCCGGTGGCGACGATTTCGTCCTGCGCGAGCGGCAGTGCCTCGCCCGCGGCGATTTGTAACTGCCATTCGACAAGGTCGACGCCGGTGATCATTTCGGTCACCGGGTGTTCGACTTGCAGCCGTGTATTCATCTCCATGAAAAAGAAGCTGTCCGGTTGATCTGCACGGGCGCCCTCGACGATAAATTCGACAGTTCCGGCTCCCTCGTAACCGATCGCCTTCGCGGCGGCGGTTGCGGCCGCGCCCATGGCGTCGCGCACCGCGATATTGATACCCGGTGCCGGTGCTTCCTCGACGACCTTTTGGTGGCGACGTTGGATGGAGCAGTCCCGCTCGAACAAATGGACGACATGACCATGTGAATCGGCGAAGACCTGCATTTCGATATGCCGCGGGTGGGCGACGAACTTCTCGATTAGCATCGTATCGTCGCCAAACGCGGATTTCGATTCGCGCATCGCGCCTTCCAGGGCCTTTTCAAAGTCCGCGGCCGAATCGACGCGCCGCATGCCGCGCCCTCCGCCACCGGCGGATGCCTTGATCAATATGGGAAAGCCTATTGAAGCCGCGGCCTCGGCGAGGAAGGCGGAGTCTTGGTTCTCGCCATGATAGCCCGGCACCAAGGGAACGCCGGCGCCTTCCATGATGGTTTTAGCGTTGCTCTTCGAACCCATGGCCCTGATTGCGTCCGGCGGCGGGCCGACGAAAACAGCACCCGCCGCGGCCACGGCTTCCGCGAACGCCGCGTTTTCGGATAGGAATCCGTATCCCGGATGCACCGCGTCGGCGCCACTGCGGCGAATCGCGCCGATGATGCGGTCACTGTCAAGGTAACTCGCCTGTGCCGGGGCGGGGCCGATATGATAAGCCGAATCAGCCAACGCGACATGCCGTGCCTGCGCGTCGGCGTCGGAATAAACGGCTACGGTGTGGATGCCCAATCGGCGCGCGGTTTGGATCACGCGGCAGGCGATTTCGCCTCGGTTGGCGATAAGAAGTGTATCGAACATAGTGCCGTTATTACCCTACACCGCCCTGGTGGGCTAGAGGCAATCAGGGCGTTCGAGCTAGAAACCGGTACGAACAATTCGCTTTTCCCGGCATCAGGAACGGACGGATGGAGCCAAAAAATGAAGGCGATAAAATGAGAACAAAAAAAGAACTTGTGTAAAAGAACAAAATTGGTACATTGCCGTTCTGTTTACAACCCGGTAGCACTGTGGGATACGGAAGGGGAGTGGTTATGTCGAAGTCCGCTTTACATATTGTCGAAAAGGAAGTCATGGATAAAACCAAGGCGTTGGACGCCGCGCTTACGCAGATCGAGCGGTCCTTTGGTAAGGGTTCGATCATGAGACTTGGCCAGGATCAGGCGGTCGAGATCGATTCAATTTCCACTGGCTCACTCGGGCTCGACATCGCGCTTGGCATTGGCGGCTTGCCCAAGGGCAGGGTCGTCGAGATCTATGGTCCGGAGAGTTCGGGTAAGACGACGCTGTCGTTGCATGTCGTTGCCGAAGCGCAAAAGGCTGGCGGTACTTGCGCCTTTGTCGATGCGGAACACGCGCTCGATCCCGCCTATGCCCGCAAGCTTGGGGTCGATTTAGACGAATTGCTAATCTCGCAGCCCGACACGGGTGAGCAGGCGTTGGAAATCGCCGATACGCTTGTCCGATCCGGGGCGATAGATGTGCTGGTCGTGGACTCCGTGGCCGCCCTCGTGCCGCGCGCCGAGCTCGAAGGCGAAATGGGCGATACTCATGTTGGCCTGCAGGCCCGCCTGATGAGCCAAGCGCTGCGCAAGCTCACTTCGTCGATTGCCCGGTCGCAATGCATGGTCATTTTCATCAATCAGATTCGCATAAAAATTGGCGTGTTGTTCGGCAATCCGGAAACCACCAGCGGCGGCAACGCGTTGAAATTCTATTCCAGCGTCCGTCTCGACATCCGCAGGATCGGCGCGATCAAGGACCGTGACGACGTGGTCGGCAATCAGACCCGCGTCAAGGTCGTCAAGAACAAGGTCGCCCCGCCGTTCAAGGTGGTTGAATTCGACATCATGTATGGCGAAGGCATTTCCAAGACCGGCGAACTGCTCGATCACGGCGTCAATGCCGGCATCGTGGAAAAATCCGGCTCCTGGTTCTCTTATGACAGTCAGCGCATTGGCCAGGGACGGGAGAACGCCAAACGGTTCCTGCTTGAAAATACCGAAATTGCCGATGGTATCGAACGCCGGATACGCGAGAATGCCGGACTGCTGGCCGAAACCATGTTGACGGGTGGCTCGGAAGAGAAAAAAGACGATGAGGCATCCGACGACGAAAGCGCGCAACAAGGCGCGGCGGATTAGGCCTGGGAAAAAGTTCCCGCCGCTCTGGCTAAACCGACGCGGTTTTAGCGGAGTTCGCCAAGGGCGGCGGTGAATCCCTTCAGTGAAAGTGGTACCGTCAGAGGTTTCTGGGTTCCGGTGTGAAAGCTGATTTCAGCGACACTTCCGCCTTTGAGGGTGCCGAGTAAGGTGCTGTCGATGCTAAAGCGGACACGGCAACCTTTTTTCCCGCAAATCTCGATCGCCATTTCATAAATCTGCCCCTTGTCAATTTGAAGGGTTAGTCCTGGCGGTAGATAGATGCCGAGCGGTAGAACGAGGACCCCCACCGGGTTCGTCGATCCGTCAATGTACCCGACGACCGATTGCAAAACAGGGCGGCCAGTTTCCTTCACGACGACATTTTGCAACATCTGACACTGGGACGGTGCACCGGTCGCGGAATTGCAGCGGATACGCCAATCGCCGAAGGACTTTCCGTGCGGGTTTTGCGCCGCGGCGCTACCCGCGGCGAGCATGTAAAGCATGAAGCCGGCGAGGAGGCCCGTTATTTTGGCTAATCGAGGATTGGGAGCTGGCATGATAAAAATTTTGCATCGTTATTGTGAGGCGCGGTGCCTTGATACACCGTGTCCATTATAGGTGAATTCGACAAATGTCATCCAGTCTGGAAACCGCGGACGGTATCCTGGGTAGCGGTATTGCGCCGGTTCCCGGGTGGACAGGATAGGGGCACCGGGCTAAAACCCGTTCGCTTCGCTGGCGGACGGTGAGTTACAAGCCGAATCGTCGAGGTTCCGGACGGTATTTTTGAGGGCGACGTGATGCAAGGCGCCAATGACATTCGAACGGCCTTTCTCGATTATTTTCGGGCCAATGGACATGAGGCCGTATCCTCCTCGCCGCTCGTGCCGCGGAACGATCCGACACTGCTTTTCACCAATGCCGGGATGGTCCAGTTCAAGAATGTGTTCACGGGCGCCGAGCAACGTCCCTACAGCCGTGCGGCGACATCGCAAAAATGTGTCCGCGCCGGCGGCAAGCATAATGACCTAGAAAATGTCGGTTATACGGTTCGGCACAACACGTTCTTCGAAATGCTCGGGAATTTTTCGTTCGGGGATTATTTCAAGGACGTCGCGATTGAGCTGGCCTGGAATCTGGTCACGCGCGAATTCGGGCTCCCCGTCGATAAGCTTCTTGTCACCGTCTATTCCGAGGATGACGAGGCCTATGCTCTGTGGCAAAAAATCGCCGGCCTTCCGGAAAGCAAGATCATTCGTATTCCGACGTCCGATAATTTTTGGGCCATGGGTGACACGGGACCGTGCGGACCATGTTCAGAAATTTTTTACGACCACGGTCCAAGCATACCAGGTGGGCCGCCTGGCAGTCCGGAAGAGGATGGCGATAGGTTCATCGAAATCTGGAACTTGGTTTTCATGCAATATGAGCAGATCACTTCGGATGAACGGGTTGATCTGCCGCGCCCCTCTATTGATACCGGCATGGGGCTTGAGCGCATTACAGCGACGCTGCAAGGCACCAATGACAGTTTCGCCATTGATATTTTCCGGGCTCTCATCGAAGCGTCGGCCCACAATACGAACACGGAGCCGGACGGTGAGGATGCGGTTTCGCACCGCGTCATCGCGGACCATTTGCGGTCGTCCAGTTTTTTGATCGCGGATGGCGTGCTGCCCTCGAACGAGGGGCGCGGTTACGTATTGCGGCGGATCATGCGGCGCGCGATGCGTCACGTGCATTTATTGGGGGGCCGGGACCCTTTGCTTTGGCGCCTTGTCCCGACGCTTGTGCATTCGATGGGGCAGGCTTTCCCGGAACTCGGCCGTGCCGAGGCGTTGATTACCGAGACATTGCGCCTGGAGGAGACCCGCTTCAACCGGACCTTGGCGCGCGGCATGCGGTTGCTGGACGATGCCAGTGAGAAATTGGGCGAGGGGGGAACGCTTTCCGGTGACGTTGCGTTTCGGCTTTACGACACCTTTGGGTTTCCCCTCGATCTGACGCAGGATGTATTGCGGAGCCGTGGCAAGGGAGTAGACGGCGAAGGTTTCGAGGTTTGTATGGCGCGGCAACGCGAGGACGCTCGGAAGGCGTGGCGTGGGTCGGGTGACGCCGCGACGGAAACGGTATGGTTCGATTTACGCGAGAAGCTCGGCGCGACCGAGTTTCTTGGATACGCGACCGAACGGGCCGAGGGCGTTGTTACCGGGATTATCGTTGATGGCACGGCCGTGCCGCGCGCCGTGGCAAATTCCGAGGCCGCGATTATCGTCAATCAGACACCCTTTTATGGTGAGTCCGGTGGCCAGACCGGAGATACCGGCATTCTCTTCACGGCCGATGGCGCGGAGTTCGCCGTGGGCGATACACAAAAGAAGCTCGATGACATGCATGTCCATATTGGGGCGGTAAGAAAGGGTGTCCTTAGCGTTGGCGATGCGGTTGAACTTCATGTCGAGGGCGGGCGGCGCTCGCGGCTGCGGGCTAATCATTCGGTGACGCATTTGCTTCATGAGGCACTGCGGCGCGCGCTCGGCGATCACGTTACGCAAAAAGGTTCGCTGGTCGCGCCGGATTACATGCGGTTTGATTTCAGTCACCCGAAGTCCGTGTCCGATGCCGAACTTGCGGCGGTTGAAGCGGCCGTCAACACGCAGATACGAAAAAATTCCGAGGTCTCGACCCGATTGATGACGCCGGATGACGCGGTGACCGCCGGCGCCTTGGCGCTGTTTGGCGAGAAATATGGCGAGGAAGTCCGCGTGGTCGCCATGGGCAGAGAGGCGGAAGAAACCTATTCGGTTGAGCTTTGCGGCGGCACGCATGTCTCTCGAACCGGCGATATCGGTTATTTTCAGATTTCAGGTGAAAGCGCGGTTGCCGCGGGGGTCCGCCGGATCGAGGCGGTGACAGGGGCGGCGGCCGTCGAACAGGCCAAACAGCAATCGTCCAAATTGCGCGCGGCTGCGTCGGTTCTGAAAGTGGCGACCGATGATCTTCCCGAGCGGGTCGGCAATCTCCTCGAGGAACGGCGCCGGATGGAGCGGGAAAACTCGGACCTGCGGCGGCAGGTCGCCATGGGCGGTGGTAAAAGTACAAACGAAGCACTGGAAGCTAAGGACATTGGCGGTATCGCGATGACGGCGCGGATACTCGATGGCGTCCCCGCCCGCGAGTTGAAGCCCTTGGTTGACTCAATGAAGACCCAAATCGGTTCCGGGGTCGTCGCGGTCGTGTCGGTCATCGATGGCAAGGCCTCGCTGGTCGTGGGGGTGACCGATGATCTGAGTGAACGCGTGAACGCGGTCGATTTGGTGCGCGCTGGTTCCGCCGCCGTTGGCGGCAAGGGCGGTGGTGGTCGACCGGATATGGCGCAGGCCGGGGGACCGGATGGCGCTTCGGCGGCACAAGCAATCGCGGCGATTGAGAGCGCAATTGGCGAGCAGGGTTGATCGGCCGGGTCCCGCCGCTTAGTCTTCCCGCCGAAAATCCCATTGGAACAGGATAACAGTATGCGTTTTGAGGGCACCGACAATTATGTCGCCACAGAAGATCTCATGGTCGCGGTCAACGCCGCGGTCGTATTGGAACGACCGCTTTTGATCAAAGGCGAGCCGGGCACGGGGAAAACCGTCCTCGCCCATGAAGTGGCGGAAGCGCTTGGCATGCCGCTCATCGAATGGCACGTAAAATCGACGACGACGGCGCAGCAGGGTCTGTACGAATACGATGCGGTTCGGCGCCTTCGCGACAGTCAGCTTGGCGATGAGCGGGTACGCGATATTGGCAACTACATTCAGCGCGGTAAGCTGTGGGACTCATTCGAAGCCGAAGAGCGTCCGGTGCTGCTGATCGACGAGATCGACAAGGCCGATATCGAATTTCCGAATGACCTCTTGCTTGAACTCGATCGGATGGAATTCTTCGTCTACGAGACAAGGACGATCGTAAAGGCAGAGAAACGTCCTGTCGTCATCATCACCTCGAATAATGAAAAGGAACTACCCGACGCGTTTTTGCGGCGGTGTTTCTTCCATTACATTTCCTTCCCCGAACGTGAAACGATGATGAAGATTATCGACGTCCACTATCCGAATATTCAGTCGGACCTCGTTCGCGAAGCGCTGAACCTGTTTTACGACGTTCGCGATGTGCCGGGATTGAAGAAGCGCCCGTCGACATCCGAACTACTCGACTGGATTAAGCTGCTCATGGCTGAAGACATTCCGGCGGACGTTCTTCGCAGCAAGGATACGACCAAGCTCATTCCACCGCTTTATGGCGCGTTGCTGAAGAACGAACAGGACGTGCAGCTTTTCGAAAGGCTTGCCTTCATGGCGCGTCGGGAGCAAGGCGGCGGCGCTTAAGGCCGCCGCGCCGAGACTATCTTGGTCGTTATGCGGGGCTGCTTTCGCCCATGGATGAGCGCCATTCGTCGAGAAGTCGCAGCGCGTAATTCTTATCCAGGCTGTCGAAGAATGCCGTTCCCTTGGCGAATTGCGGCGATTTGCGAAACGCGGTAAAAGGCCGCCGTCCGCGAAGTCGGCAGAAAACCTTGCCAAAGGCGACCGCGTCCATGCCGATGGCCTTGCAAGCAATCGCAAGGCCTTCGGTACCCATATCGTATATGGCTCGTGCGGTGTCCGACGCCGTCAACTCGGTGGCCTGTTGAAATAAATCCTCGAACCGAAGAATGTCCTCTGTTTCCAAGGCATGGACGAGAGCGGCGGGCAGGTCGGAAATTTTGGCGTCTGGCGTATTGAAGGCCGGTGCTTGATAATCCGGGTCTTCACGGATCGCACGTTCCACCGCATCCGCTATGCTGTAGTCCAAGGGGCCCATTGTGCCGGGCAATGTTTCCGGCATGTCGTTGCGCAAGGCCTCGCTAATCATTTGATAGAGCTGGTTCGCAAGGTCTTCTGGAAGGTCATGACGCGCGATGAGAAGTTCCTGATAGTCCGTTTCCGTTGTCGACTCATCGATGAGGCGCGCGAAAGCAGGGGCACCGACAAATGCATTTTCGTTTTTCAGCAAAGTTGAAATCGCCGCTATGTCGCTGGTTGAAACGATCGATTGGCTGACGGCTTCCGACAGGGAATAACGTCCGGCGATTGCCTGTCGGTAATCCGTGGTCCGTTCGAGAACGAGATCGATCAAATCACCGTCTTGTAGAACAGGGCTTTGGATAAGGACCGGCGACGCGACCTCGATGACATCCTTCGCGAGGGTCAGAATCAAGTCGTGGGGAATATCTTTCCGTTCGGCCATGCGTTCGGAAAGGGCCCGGCGCACCCGCGTTTCGACGTCATGTATGATATATCGGACAATGTCGAAGAAAAGCGCCAGTTCCCGGTCGTTAGGGGCGCCATCCGGTCCGAGATACAGAGCGCCCAATGTCTCGGCGAGGTTTGCCTTGTCGACAATAGTGCCGGACCGGACGATATTTTGTAGTTCGTTCTTGGTCATTGGATTTATTGGTAAGGTCTTTGCCCGTTAGGTTAATCCGAAAGTCTTTCGAAATCATTATCGCGCTAAACCAAGCCGGATTTCGAAGCGCCTGACAGGGGCTCGTGCGCTTGATATCTTTACGCGCCTTTTCTGGACTGTATTATCCTGTCCAACCAGGAGTGATCGATGTTCTTGAACCTTTTTACCGAACTGCGTACCGCCGGACTGCCGGTTTCCCTTAAGGAATACCTTACCTTGATGGGTGCGATGGAAGCGCGCGTTATTCCGCAAAACGTGGAAGACTTTTACTACTTAAGCCGGGCGGCCCTGGTCAAGGATGAGCGCCACCTCGATCGTTTTGACAGGGTTTTTGGGCATGTATTCAAAGGGTTGGAGGCCCCGGAAGGCGATATGCCGGTCG
Organism: Alphaproteobacteria bacterium; assembly: GCA_021774385.1. Taxonomy (GTDB): domain Bacteria; phylum Pseudomonadota; class Alphaproteobacteria; order UBA8366. The sequence continues at coordinate 26,830 of JAJFJC010000318.1, read as the reverse complement.
ACCTGCCGGAAGAGTGGTTGCGTAAGATTACCGAAAAGCTGCTGACGGACGAGGAGAAAGCGCAAATCGAAGCCCTGGGCGGTTGGGAAAAGCTGATGGAAACGCTTCGACAGCGCCTTGAGGAACAGGAAAAGCGCCATCAGGGTGGTAGTAAATGGATCGGTACGGCGGGCACGTCACCATTCGGTGCCTACGGGTACAATCCCGAGGGCATTCGTATCGGTCAGGAGGAATCGCGGCATCGCCGGGCGGTAAAGGTTTGGGACAAACGCGAGTTCCGTAATCTCGACGATACGATTGAGCTTGGGACACGGAATATCAAAATGGCGTTGCGCCGTCTGCGTCATTTTGCCCGGGATGGCGCGCTCACGGAGTTCGATTTGCCCGGTACGATCAACGCGACCGCGCATAATGGCGGGTATCTCGACATTAAAATGGTGCCGGAACGTAAAAACAACATCAAGGTTCTGCTGTTCCTTGATATTGGCGGCTCGATGGACGATCACGTCAAGGTCTGTGAGGAACTGTTCTCCGCGACACGGACCGAATTCAAAAACCTTGAATTCTTTTATTTTCATAACTGCCCCTATGAGACGGTGTGGAAAGACAACCGCCGGCGCCATAACGAGCGGATCGATACCTGGGAGGTGTTGCGTACCTATCCTTCTGACTACAAGGTCATATTTGTCGGCGATGCGACCATGAGTCCTTACGAGATCACCTATCCAGGCGGCAGTGTCGAGCACTGGAACGAAGAGGCGGGCGCGGTGTGGATGCAACGGTTTTTGATGACCTATAAGCATGCGGTCTGGCTAAACCCGCAGCCCGCCCGAAGTTGGAGCTATACCCCGTCCATCGAGGTCCTATCCCAACTGATGGAAGACCGTATGTATCCACTGACATTGGAAGGATTGGATTCCGCGATGCGCGAGTTGACGCATTAATGCATTCAGGCCGCAGTGCTCGTTGGGGCCACCGTGCTCGTTGGGCCCTCGCGGGGGCAATTCTATTCGGTGTCGCCGCCTGTACCGATTTTCCGCCGACCCAAACCGAGAACCCGCTGAACGTTCCCTCCGAGCGCAAGGATATCGTTTCGGTTTGCTACGACGATAGCGACCATGGCCGATCGGAAATTGAAACGGTTGCCCTGGCGGCATGCGGTAAAAATACCGCGAAAGTCACCCCATGGCGCGTTGATAAGCTTCTCAATGACTGTCCGGTCTTCAAAAAATCCCGCGCCAGCTTTCTGTGTGTTCCGATAGCTCGGTAAAGGTTTGTCGGCGATGCGCCCGTAAAGATCACGCCGGGTGCTGGCTTGTCATTGCCCAGGGCAACGCGGCACGCTAGATTGCCCTCCGCCCCGGTTCGTTCGGCATGTTGGCGGCGAACCCAACCGAACATATTTCAAAGCAACATAATCTAAAGAAAGATATCAATATGCTAGACCTCATGAAAATCGCTCGGACCGAGGCCGATGGCGGTGACTTGGCCGGCCTTCTCGGCGATTTGTTCGAGCCCACCGATGTTCGTCCGGAAGGATATCCCGACGCCGTTATCTGGCAGGGCGGCAACCATGACGGCAAGGTCAACCCCATCGCCCATTCCTTGACCGACGCCTATGCCTTGCTTGGCACGATCGCCGCGATCGACATTCTCGGCTTACCCTACTATGGCGTTCCGATGTGGTCGCAATATCGCCACGACACGAAACTCGAGTGCCTGGCATGGTTCGGGAATATGCCGGCGACGTCCATCAAGTGGTCGACGGCGGGCGATGCCTACGTCAATGATGGCGACGGCGGCCGGGTTGTCGTTATGGGCAAGTCTGGCAATGCGCCGCTGCGGACCCAAGCCGGCGTGTTCTGTAACGTACGCCCTTACGGACCGATTACCGCCGTGCGCTGCATGCCTTGCCTGCCCTATTCGCAGGACAAGGCGGTGTTCAATGTCGATCCAAATACCGGAATCGTCCATTCGGAAATGAACACACCGGGCGTGCAGATGGCATACGCCAACCGGCTCTTTCTGAAGATGGTCAACGACACCGGAAAGCTTGGCCGTGTTGCCTTCAAACCGACGCAGGCAATGGAGGACGGGATCAATGCCGGACTTCTCTCTTGGCTGTTGCAGGGAACGAAGTTCAGCGTCGGTCGGAAATGGGCCGTCGATGGATACGAGGAACATAAGGAAAATGTTGACCGTATCATCGCATTGCTGCCATCCGACTTTAAGGACGGTATGGAATCTTGGAGCGGTCAAATCGAGCAACACATCGCCGATACGAATTACGGCCTGCTTCTTTGGGACCTCATCGAAAAACAGGATTGCATCGTGCTTGCAACCGATCTTGACGGTGATCGCTTGACCGACCTGCTCGCCGATGTTTCCGATCCGCTACGGCGATTTGGACAGTTGGTGCTGGACCATGTCGGTGCCGGCGCCAGCATGGACAACCTTTGGGGCGAGATGGGTTATACGACCGGTAACGGGCGTGATATGACATCGGTCATGTACCGCATGGAAGGGCCGCCGATCCACGAACAGACCTTGGGGTCGGCCGATGCGATGCTGCTGCGCTTGCTTGATGGCGATGAATCGATGGGTGGCACCAAGCGTCCCTATGACCCGCGCATTCACTTCGTTCTGATCCGCGATGCTTATCTTGATGCAAACCCGGATAACACCGAACTCCGCGAATGGTTGGAAGGAGCGCTGTCAGCGTTCGACCAAGTCTATGCGGGTGAGCGGCCAGGCTTTATCGACGGGTACAATAAGCTCAAGGAGGCGATCACGCCTTGGGGGGCCTAACTCCGAGGGGCGACCCTGTCAGAGCCATTTAGATTCAAGAGAAAACCGCGCCGGGGGCATCGACTGTATTGTCGGTAGCACCTCGGCGACGGAGGGTACGATATCGAAAAGGTTTTGGTGCTCCGCGCGGACATAATGTTCTGAAACTTGTGATTCGATCAATGTCGCGAGGGGTTTCCAAAAGCCGTCGACATCGACAATAACGACCGGCTTGTCGTGCAGTTCAAGTTGCTTCCAGGTTAGAATTTCGAAGGTTTCGTCAAGCGTACCGAGACCTCCCGGCAATATGGCAAAGGCGTCCGAAAGCGTCGCCATCTTGAGTTTTCGATCATGCATATTGTCGGTTACGATGAGTTCATCGCAGGCAGAATGCCCGACTTCCCATTGTTCGAGGAATTTAGGGATCACGCCGATGACTTCGCCGCCATTTTCGATTGCGGCATCGGCGACAATTCCCATTAATCCGACCCGGCCGCCGCCAAAAACAAGACGAATTCTCGCCTTGGCTAGAATGGTTCCCAACTCTCGCGCCGCTTCGCGATGGGAGTCGCGAACATTGCTGGATGATCCGCAATAAACGCAAAGTGATCTAATATTCGCCATCGCGCAGGCCTCCAATTTACCGGCATTTCATTCGCCAAGGCCCTAAATAGGCGACAAAAGACGCGAGCGCAATTACGGTGCCGTGACAGATACAAGTTCGTGTCGATGGCGCGAAATTCTACTTGGATGCTGGCTTTAGAAACCGGTGTGCGGTTCGCGGCGACGTCTCTCTTCAGGAGCATGTTTGCGATGACGTTCAGCTTTGGGGGGTATGGATTTTTCCTTAAGAAGAATCCGATGAAACTTTGTTTCGCTCTTGTTGTCGCGGGGGCGGCGATAATTTTTCCAACTTTCGCGTCCGCGAACGAACAGGCGGTTGGGCGCGGCGCCTATATATTCAAGGCCTCCGGATGTGTTGGGTGTCACACGCGGGCGAAGCCAAAAGGAAAATTCCTTGCCGGGGGACGGCGAATGGAAACGCCATTTGGTCAGTTTTATACGCCGAATATTACCCCGGATCCGCAGCATGGCATCGGGAATTGGACATTCGCGGATTTTGTTTTAGCGATGCGGGAAGGCAAAAGGCGGGATGGTTCGGTTTATTATCCTGCATTTCCTTACGCGTCCTATACAAATATGAACGACACCGACCTGCGGGACCTTTGGACATATCTGCGGACTGTACCGGCACAACCGGAACCAAACCGCGAGCATGATCTGATATTTCCTTTCAACGTGCGCTATTCGGTGCATTTCTGGCGAATGCTCTATTTCGAGTCGGCGCGATTCGTTTCCGACCCTAAAAGAGGCGCGACGTGGAATCGGGGAGCCTACCTTACGCGGGCACTGGGCCATTGTGGCGAATGTCATACGCCGCGCAATCTTCTGGGCGGTCTGGATAAAACCCGGGAATTAGCAGGCAACAAGAATGCACCGGATGGCAAGCGGGTCTCGAATATCACACCGCATCCTAAGAAAGGTATTGGAAGCTGGAGTATAAGCGATATCAAAGGATTGCTACAGGATGGCAGCCTCCCGGATGGCGATTTCGTTGGAGGCGCGATGACAGAGGTTGTTGAAAACGGCACCAGTCACCTAACCGACGAGGATCTACAGGCGATTGCTGTTTTTTTGAAAGCTCTGCCGGTCGATGTGGGACCGTGAATATCGTGAAATAGTTGATCTTGGAAGGCGGAAAGCGTCATTACGCTGGCCGGAACCATAAAATTTGTAGTACTTTGACGGCTCCGGTTAATTTCTGAATGCATTTTAATTTAGGGAAGTTCGAGAGGGTTTGAGACGCTTTTTGTTCATCGGCGGTTTGGGACTGGTGGTGATTTCCGTTGCCATTGGCCTCAACTATTGGCTTGATGATGAGTCGACGAATACGGCTGATCGTGGTGCGAACAATCCGAATTTGCCGGTGCCACCAAGCAAGTCCGCGCGTGGCCCGGGCATACCCGTTCCGGCGCCACCACCTGTCGCCAAATATCGTCCGGACGCGCCAGCCACCGCGCAACCGGGCGCGACACCAGGCCAGGAGTCCAAGACTCCATTGGCTGTCAAACCAGAGTTCGACGTTGTTCGGATCAATCCTGAAGGCGATACGGTTATTGCCGGCCGCGCCGCGCCGGGCGCTGAGGTGCGAATTTTTGATGGTGGCAAACTAGTCGGTACGGTTACCGCTGATGAGCGCGGAGAATGGGTATATTTGCCGACGAAACCGTTGCCGCCAGGGAAAAGGGAACTGGCCCTTTCCTCCGTCAATAAGGATGGTGTCGAGACGGAATCGGATGCCGTTGTCGTTCTGGCCGTACCGAATCGCAAGGATGCGATGGGCGTTGAGACTAGCAAACTGATCGAAAAAGCAGGCGGCGACATGAAGGCGGAAAAAGCGCCGGACGCGACGAGCGGACCGCTTGCCGTTTTGGTGCAGCGAGATGGGTCGAAGCCCAGCCGCGTATTGCAAAAGCCCACCGAGGCAATGGGGGTACGAAAAGGCACGTTGTCCATTGAGGTGGTCGACTACGACGAAGACGGGAACATCAGTATTGGCGGCAAGGGGAAACCCGGCGAACATGTCCTAGTCTACCTCGACAATAAGCTTGTTGGGCGGGCAACGACGACACCGGAGGGAGCGTGGCACGTCAAACCCGATGAAACGGTAACGCCGGGGCTCTATAAGTTGCGCGCAGACTCGATCTCCGCCGGGCGCGTGATGGCGAGAGTTGAGATTCCGTTCTCACGCGCCGGACGCCTGCAAACCGCGACGGGAGAATCGCTGGTCATCGTTCAGCCTGGTAACAGCCTATGGCGAATCGCGCGCCGAACCATGGGCAGCGGCGTGATGTATACGATGATCTTCAAGGCGAATAAGGCACAAATCCTCGACCCTGATATGATCTTTCCTGGCCAAGTGTTTGCGCTACCGCGGACGAATTGACGATACGTCTTGCACAGACTATCGCTGCGCTGCGAAAAATTACGTTTTACACAGATAATTGGTAATGCTTTGAGGCGATCATGCACGACACATTAAGACCGGTGATGGTTCCGATTCATCGCGAAGGATGGCCCTTTATCGGTCTGTTCGCGGTAGCTGCGATATTACTGGGATGGCTTTGGACGCCGCTTTTTGTCTTAGGCGGTATCCTAACGGCTTGGTGCATCTATTTTTTCCGTGACCCATCGCGTGTGACACCGGCGCGCGAGGGCCTAATCATTAGCCCCGCGGATGGCATCGTGCAGATGATCGAACCAGTGGCGCCGCCGTCGGAACTGGGTATGGGAGATGAGTTGCGGACGCGGATTAGTGTTTTCATGAATGTCTTCAACGTTCATGTAAACAGGATCCCCATAGAGGGCCGGATTACGCAATTGTCATATCGTCCGGGGAAATTCTTGAATGCATCGCTTGACAAGGCAAGTGAAGACAATGAGCGACAATCGGTGCTGATGGTTACATCGGATGGCCGCGAAGTCGCCTTTGTTCAAATCGCCGGGTTAGTCGCGCGCAGGATTTTGTGCACCTTGGCAATCGACCAGGATGTGCGGGCCGGAGAACGGTTTGGCATGATTCGTTTTGGCAGCCGGGTCGACGTGTATCTACCAGAAGGCGTCGTGCCATCTGTCTGCGTTGGACAGACAAGTATTGCCGGCGAGACCGTTTTAGCCGACATTTCAAGTGGGAGTCCCGCATCGGAAGGGGAAGTACGCTGATGTTACGTTCTCGTCGTCATCGCCGTCCACGCGCGCCGCGCCGGATTCCCCGCTTAAAGGGACTGACGCTTGGCAAGCTTATCCCGAACTTCATTACCGTCTCGGCCGCCTGTGCGGGGCTGACGGCTATTCGGTTCGCCGTCGAATTGCGTTGGGATTATGCCGTCACCGCGATTATTGTCGCGGCGATCCTGGACGCCTTGGATGGGCGCATGGCGCGTATTCTGAACGCGTCCAGCGAATTTGGCGCACAACTCGATTCCCTGTCCGATATTGTCAGTTTTGGTGTTGCGCCGGCGCTGGTCTTGTATTTTTGGTCTTTGCAGTCATTGGATGGAGTCGGTTGGGCGGTGACGCTATTCTTTATCGTATGCTGTGGCCTGCGATTGGCGCGCTTCAACAGCATGCTCGGTAAACTGCCGCCCTATGCCTATAATTATTTTACCGGCGTACCCGCACCTGCGGGCGCGTTGATGGCGCTATTGCCGATTGTTATAAGCCTTGCCTTCCAAATCGAAATCGTTAGCCATCCTCTTGTCGCGGGATCTTGGGCCGCGTTAATGGCATGTTTAATGGTCAGCCGCGTGCCGACATTTTCCTTTAAAAAAATTAAAGTTCCGCAACCGTATATTCTGCCATTGTTCGTGGTAATTGGACTTACCTTAGCTGGTCTCGCGGGGCGGCCTTGGTTGGTTTTGACGCTTGTCGCGTCATTATATTTGTTCAGTTTTCCATTTTCGATTCGCTCGTTTCATCGTTTGAAAGAGGAAGCGGAGCGGCTTCATGATGACTCCGATGAGGATGATGAAGATCACGATTTGGAAGATGGCGACGATCAAGGTTCCGATCCTGAGCGGCCTAATCTTCGGTCCATATAAAGCACAAAATCTTCCCTATCTATGGGACCATGGCGTTTGCAAATTTCGAAAACGCAGATCGCATTGATGTAGATCAATGCGCGGAATTGGAATATTTCGATAAGACTTCTTCCGCAATTGGAGGAAGCAATTCATGACGGATGGTGAAATTATGTATCTTGTTCTGTGCGCGGCTGGTGCACTGGCATTTGCGTTGGCGTTGGCCTATGCCACGACGGTTGCTGGCGGAGGGCCGCAGTCGTCTGACTCCGATTAACGCGCTACGCAAGTCTCGCCGCTTGGAAAGGATTTTTCGAAAGCTAAATTTCCATATTAGTTGGTCGCCACTATGAGTTTTACCCCTATTTAAAGTATTGGGCCCCTTGTTATCTATTTACCCATCTTTCGCGGGGCCATATTCGGTTGGAGTCGCTCCGGCAAGGGCCAACGAAGCTGCGAAGTCTTCGGCTGAAATCAGTGGTATAGCCTTGCAATATTTCGCAAGACCAAAAGCGTCGGTGAGATGTAGGTTGGCCGCGAGCGTGTTCTTATTGGGCATTTCGTAGATAAATACCATGTCGTATTCGCCGTAGCTGCCGTATTGCGCGATTGGCTTGCCGCCGAAATCGGCAATTGCCTTCTTGTGAACGGTGGCCCGGTTTTGCAATTCCGCATTGTCGATCATGCCGGCCTTTTGATCATTATGGTATTTGACGAGGAAGAGGACAATTTCTGTCATTTGGGACTCCGTTCGAAAAATTGGGACCAATCGAGAAGTGTAGGATTTCTAGTCTAAATGATGGCCTCATTTAACCGATATTTAATCCCGGGGTGAGATTTTGAACCTGTTTTCCAACACGGATTCGCTTCTTGCTGTAACTGATAGTGAAGTAAGGCGAGCTAGATACAGATGAATTTATGCGACACATAGATTTTGCGCCATCCTTTGCGCTCCCGAAATCGCCCTTTAGTGGGCGAGGTGTTAAATGACCAACAGGCGTTTGCTGATCGTCGATGACTTGCCCGCGTTGGGGGAAGTCGTGAGCCGTGTCGCGGAAAATCTGGGCTACGAAGTAAGGGTCACGACACACGCGAATGATTTCAAACGTGACTTCGAAAGTTTTGACCCGACGATGGTGGTTCTTGATATCGTTATGCCCGATATCGATGGTATTGAGTTGATTGGTTGGTTGATTGAACGTGACTGCACCGCGCGGGTGCTTGTGGCGTCGGCCTTCAATCCCAACTATGCCAGAATGGCGGAAACGCTCGGGTCGGCGAAAGGTTTGGAAATCTCCGTCATCGAGAAGCCGTTCAGGATTGCCGAACTGCGCACCGCGCTTGCTTGAATATTACTATTCCGCCGCGACATCCTTTTGTGAGATTGCGATAACCTCATCGGTATGCTCGCCGTGACGTGGTGCCGGGCGGCGTATAGCGCCCGGTGTCTCCGACAGCTTAATCGGAATACCTAGAACTTTTGTTGCCCCCGCCGCCGGATGATCTACTTCGACGGCCATATTCCTCGCCACCGCTTGCGGATCGGAAAACATTTCCTTGTGGTTCATGACCGGCCCCGCGGGAATGCCCTCCGCATCCAGCAGTTGGAACCATTCGTCGGTGGTTTTTTGTACCAACCTCTTTTCAAGAATTTCAACGAGCGCCTTGTTGTTCTTGACCCGGTCCGCTTTTCCCTTGAAACGCGGATCGTCGATCAACTCTTCGCACCCGACGACCTTGCAGGTAAGACTCCAAAAGCGTTGCGCGGATGCACCAACCGCGATGTGGCCATCCGCCGTTGCAAAAATTTGATATGGGGCGCTGCCGCGGTGCCGTTGGCCGAGTTTTTCGGGGGTCTCTCCCGTCGCGAAATAGGAAGCACCTTCGTAAAAGCCAAGCGCGATACCGGTTTCGTAAAGCGATACATCAACCTGTTGACCGCGTCCGGTCTTTTCGCGTGCCGCGAGTGCCGTTAAAACGCCAATCGCGCCATTCATACCCGCGCAAATATCGGTTACCGGAATTGGCAGTCGATGTGGGGGACCGTCTTCGTCGCCGCAAATCGCGGCCAGGCCCGTCATGGCTTGGCTGATTAAGTCGAAACCACCCCGTGACGCATAGGGGCCGGTTTGCCCAAATCCCGAAATAGAACAATAGATCAGCCGCGGGTTAAGGGCGCTCATTGCTTCATACCCAACGCCGATTCTATCAGCGGTACCCGGTTTGAAATTCTCGACCAGAATGTCGGCATCGGTGACAAGCCGCTTGAACGCGGTGAGACCTTCCTCGGACTTGAAGTCCATGATTGCGCTGCGCTTGTTGCGGTTCGCGGTCATGAAGGGCGCGCTTTCGCCGCCAATAAAAGGGGGCGTCAACCGCATGTCGTCACCGACCTCCGGGCGCTCGATCTTGATTACGTCGGCGCCTTGGTCCGCCAAGATCATTGCACAATAGGGGCCGGATAAATTAGACGTCAGGTCGAGTACCTTGAGATGCGATAGCGCCATGAATTTCGATCAATTACGCGTCATGAGAGCGACGTGTTCTTGAACCCTTGTGTTGCTTACGGTACGTAACGGGAAAATTAGGAAAGCATATAATTACAATGACAGCAAACATCGCCCGAGTTCTTCCCGCGGCGCCTTCGGCCGTGCCGAAAACGACCCAGTTCCGGCGTCTTCTTGATCCCAAGGAACTTTCTTTCATCATGGAAGCGCATAACGGTTTGTCTGCTCGTATTGTCGAGGAATCGGGCTTCCGGGGTGTCTGGGCGTCGGGTCTGTCGATTTCAGCGGCGTTGGGGGTCCGCGACAATAACGAGGCCTCCTGGACGCAGGTTATCGAAGTTCTCGAGTTTATGTCGGATGCCACATCTATTCCGATCCTCGTCGACGGCGATACCGGTTATGGAAACTTCAACAACATGCGCCGCTTGGTTACCAAGCTTTCGCAGCGCGGTATCGCCGGCGTGTGTATAGAAGACAAATTGTTTCCCAAGACCAACAGCTTTATCGGACACGCGCAGCCCTTGGCGGACATCGACGAATTTTGCGGCAAGATCAAGGCCGGGAAGGATAGCCAGCTCGATGACGACTTTTCGATCATTGCGCGGATTGAGGCCCTGATTTCCGGATGGGGGCTCGATGAAGCCTTGCGCCGGGCCGAAGCCTATCACACGGCGGGTGCCGATGCGGTCTTGATACATTCCAAGCAGTCGACGGCAGACGAGGTTTTGGCATTTACTCAGGAGTGGGCGAACCGCTGTCCCGTGGTCATCGTGCCAACGATATATTACGACACGCCAACGCAGGTTTTCCGCGATCAAGAAATCGCATTGGTCATTTGGGCCAATCACAATATGCGCGCGGCGATGCAGGCGATGCAGGATGTCAGTGCCGAGATATTTCAGACAGAGAGCCTGGTCGGAATCGAGAAGCGTATTCCCTCGGTGCGTGAGGTATTCCGAATTGCCGGAAATGACGAGTTGGCGGAAGCGGAAGCGCGCTATCTACCGCAAAATGGTGCGGAGTACCGGGCAATAGTGCTGGCGGCATCGCGGGGTGCCGCCTTGGGATCGCTCACCGATGATAAGCCAAAATGTATGATCGACGTGCGCGGGCAACCGATTCTGCGCCGACAGGTGGGCATGCTGAACACCGCGGGTGTACGCGACGTCACGGTCGTGCGCGGTTATAGAAAGGATGCCATCGATTTGCCGTCGATCGAGACTATCGACAATGATGATTTTGCGGATACCGGCGAGTTGCATTCCCTTCACTGCGCGCGGGAGGTGCTGGAAGGGCCATGCCTGGTGACGTACGGAGACATCCTTTTTCGCGACCATATGTTGGAGACATTGCTGCGCGCCGAGGGTGATATCGTGATCGTCGCCGACGCTTTGTGGCGGGAACGCGAACAGTCCGCCGAGGGTCTCGTGCGCGACCTCGTCGTTGGCGACCGCGCGTTCTCGACGGACTATCTGGACGATGCGCCGGTGCGGTTGCTGCACGCCGGTGGCCAGATCGAACCGGATTCCGCGACCGGCGAATGGGTTGGGTTGCTGAAGTTGAGCGACGCTGGCGCGGTGACCATCAAGGCCGAGTTGGAGGCGATGAAAGAGGATGGGAGCCTTGACCGCGGTGATGTTCCCGCGTTGCTGAACAGGCTCGCGTCGCGGGGCGAAGACGTCCGTGTGCAATATATTTCTGGTCAGTGGTTGGATATCGACGATGCGCTGGATCTTGCGCGGGCAAGGAATTTGCTGTGATCCAGGCCGACGAATTCCTTGATCCGGCCGCTGCGTCGGGATTTGATTTTTATACCGGTGTCCCCTGTTCGTTTCTGACACCTGTCATAAACCGGGTCATTACGCGCGGCGATATCGCCTACGTCCCCGCTGCCAGCGAAGGCGAGGCAACGGCGATCGCCGCCGGTGCGTGGCTGGCCGGCCGCAAGACCGTGCTGATTTGCCAAAACTCAGGCTTGGGCAATGCGGTCAATCCGCTGACGTCCTTGAACCGTCCGTTTCGAATTCCGACGCTGATGATCGTTACTTGGCGCGGTCAACCGGGCTTGGGGGATGAACCACAACATGAACTGATGGGGCGAATTACGGCGGACATGTTGGATGTCATCGAAGTGCCGCACGCGGCTTTTCCCAGCGAGTCAGGGAGCGTACTCGCCGCACTGGAAAACGCGCAGGCGGAGATGGAACGTTCCGACCTACCGTTTGCTTTCATCATGGCCAAGGGTTCCGTCGACGCCGAGGCGCTTGATGAAACACCCGCGGTCGCGACGCCGGGCGATAAACTAATCGACCTCGTTCACGGCGGCGTGCGCGCCACCCGATTTGGTGCCCTGGAACGGTTGCTGGAAGTTATCCCGGAAACGGCGGCGGTTGTGGCCACGACGGGCAAGTGTGGCCGCGAGCTATTTACCTTGCAGGATCGCGAGCAGCACATTTACCAGGTTGGCTCCATGGGATGTTCAAGCGCCATGGGCCTTGGCATCGCGGTCAATGTCGAGCGCCCGGTTGTTGTTCTCGACGGCGATGGCGCGGCATTAATGAAGATGGGCAACATGGCCACCATTGGTGCGCAGGCGCCCCGCAACCTCGTGCATATCGTCCTCGATAATGGGGTGCATGATTCAACGGGTGGACAAGCCACGGTATCGGGCGGTGTTGATTTCGCGCGTATCGCGCTTGCCTGCGGCTATGCGAGTGCCGCGGCGGCCGATAGCGTCGAAGGATTTGGCGAAGCGTTGGCACCCGCGTTCAATTCGGATGGTCCGCATCTCATTCATCTGCGTATTCAGCCCGGTAGCCTAAAGGAGCTGGGCCGCCCGACCGTGACGCCAGAGGCCGTCGCCCGGCGCTTCAAGGCGTTTCTGGCGCGCTAAACGATATTCATTTCCTTAAGCGTGGAAATCTGCTCGGCGTCATAGCCGAGTTCGCACAGGAGCGCGTCGGTATCTTCTCCGAGTTCCGGGCCTGGCCGCGCCGGTGTGGGTTCGCCGGCATCGAACGGACTGTCTAGCACCCGGAATTCCGTACCGTTCTGATGGGTTAACGTCTGAATTTTGCTGTTCTGCGTCACGAAGGGATTATCCATTGCCTGCGCGACATCGAGAATGGGCGCCGCGGGTACGTCGCCGGCGAACACATCGAGCCATTCGGCCGTGGTCTTTTTTGAGAGCTGACCGTCCAGCATTTCCTGGATTTCCGCGCGTCGCTCAAGTCGCTCCTTGAAAGTCAGAAACCTTGGGTCCTGTCCCCATTCAGGGCGATCGATCGCGTCGCATAGTGCCGGCCAAAATTTTTCCTTGTTGCACATGATGAAGATCCAGCCATCCCTGGTTTTATATTGAGCACAAGGTGTCAGGGACGGATGACCCGATCGCGGTTCGCGGCCCTGATTGTGTCCCGTGTTGAGATACCAGGTCGCGGGATAGGATACGTTTGACAGGGCCAGGTCGAAGAGATTGACGTCGATGTCGCGTCCGGCGCCCGTGGCGCGGGCGTTTAAGATCGCCGCGACGGCGGCGTAGGCCATCGCCAGACCGGTCATCAAATCGACGATCGATAAACCGAACCGGGTCGGATTGCCGTCCGGCTCGCCGGTCACCGCGAAGTAACCTGCTTCGGCCTGCATCAAATAATCGTAGCCGGGCCATTTTTGGCGCGGACCTTCCCGGCCATAGGCGGTCAGGAACGCACAGACGATGCGCGGGTTGATCGCACCCAAGGTTTCATAAGTAAGGCCGAGATTCCCTGGAACATCGCCACGCAGATTGCAGGTTAGCGCGTCCGCCGTCTTGACCAAATCATGCAGGATGGCTTGCCCTTCCTTGCGTGAAAGGTCCAACGTCAGGCTGCGTTTATTTCGATTGATGCTTTGGTAGAACAGACTGGAAGAAGTACTGGCACCATCATCGATGAAGAACGGCCCAACCGATCGTCCCATATCGCCACCATCCTTTGGGCTTTCGATTTTTATGACTTCCGCGCCCAAATCCGCGAGATATTGTGTCCCCCATGGGCCGGCGCCGTATTGTTCTACGGAGAGGACCCTGACGCCTTCTAAAGGAAGCATTGGCTATATCGGGTTTCGGGCGAAGAGTTGGCGCGCGATGATGATCCGCTGTAGTTCGTTCGTCCCTTCGCCGATGGTGAGGAGCGGCGCGTCGCGGTAGAAGCGCTCGACGGGGAATTCCTTCGAATAGCCGTATCCGCCATGTACTCGCATCGAATCCATGGAGTTTTTCAGCGCCGCTTCGGTAGAGAAAAGTTTCGCCATACCGGCTTCCATGTCGCAGCGCTCGCCCTTGTCGTAGGAGTCGGCCGCCCGGTAGGTCAGCAGGCGGGCGGCCTCGGTTCGCGTGACCATGTCGGCGACGTTGAGCTGAATCGCCTGATGCTCCGCGATTGGCTTGCCGAAAGTACTTCTTTGTTGGGCGTATTTCACGGCTTCGTCCAATGCCGCTTGGGCGACGCCGACTCCGCGCGCGGCCACGTTAATACGTCCCAATTCCAGCCCGCCCATGATTTGCTTGAAACCCTGACCTTCGATTCCGCCGATAATATTTTCCGCGGGCACATAGCAGTCCTCGAACAGCAATTCCGCCGAATCGATGCCTTTGTAACCCAGCTTTTCGAGCTTTCGGGAATGTTTGAAGCCCCCGCCCTTTTCAACGAGGAAGAGGCTAATGCCTTTGTGGCGTGGCTCGATCTCGGTATCGGTCTTGGTCAATACCGCAAAACACTGGCCGTATATGCCGTTCGATATCCAGGTCTTGGTGCCGTTGATCCGGTAGCCGTCGCCGTCCTTTCTGGCGCGCGTGCGGATCGCCTGAAGATCGGTGCCGCAATTCGGTTCGGTGAGAGCGATCCCACCGCGAATTTCACCGGAGGCGAATTTAGGCAGCCATTTGCGTTTTTGCGCCTCCGTTCCATAGCGCTGGACACAGGACGACATAATAAGGTGCGAATTGAAGATGCCGGACAGTGACATCCAGACCCGAGACACGGATTCGACGATTTTGGCATAGGTGCTGCACGAAAGACCGAGGCCGCCATATTGCTCTTCGATGATCGAACCAAAGAGCCCCATCTCACTCATTTTCGCGACGATATCCGCCGGCCAAGTATCGTTGTGCTCGAGTTCCATGGCGTAGGGGACGACGTCGCGTTCCAGGAATTGTTCGACGCTATCGAGGATAAGCCGTTCGTCTTCATTGGTGGCTTGCATGTCCGGTCTCCAATTTACAAATCGTCGACGCCGTGGCCGCGTTTGGGAATCAGCATCGTGCGTTCATAAGTCATGAAGACCGTGCCGTCGGCCTTCGTTCCGGCGGTGCGGATTTTAACGACGCCTTGGGTTGGCCGAGACGATGACTCTCGTTTATCGAGTACTTCGCTTTCGGCATAAATCGTGTCGCCGTGGAAGACCGGCGCGGTGAGTTTGATATCGGTCCAGCCGAGATTGGCAATCGCCTTTTGGCTGGTGTCGCTGACGCTCATGCCGGCAACGATCGACAAGGTGAGGGCGCTGTTCACCAGCGGTTTTCCGAACTCGCTTTTCGAAGCGTACTCGGCGTCGAAATGGAGCGGGTGGGTATTCATTGTTAGCAAGGTGAACCAGGCATTGTCGGCTTCAGATATCGTCCGGCCGGGGCGGTGTTCGTATATGTCACCGACGTTGAAATCTTCGTAATATCGGCCGATTTCCTCACGATAGCGATTCGGCGCGATCTCTTTGCCTTGGTAAACCATGTCCACTCATTCGTTTGTGACGGAAGTAGGGTTCGGTACCAGATCGTATGCTGGCGAAGCCCATGGGTTCGGACTAACTATAAGCGCGGGCGGTTTCGGTCAACGGCTATCGGCCGGTATGGGCAAGAAGACGGTCGACCATCTCGCCCGCGAGCCCGGTGTAGTTCGCCGGATCGCAAAGATCTTTAATTTCGTTGGTGGATAGGGCATTGGTGATTTCCGGCATGCCGGTAAGCACGTCGACAAGGGATTTCCTCGCCGACATTGCCTCACGACAGGCGTCATAGACTACATCGTGGGCAACTTGGCGGCCCATATGCGGGGCAAGGCCCATCATGACCGCTTCCGAGACGATCATGCCGTTGGTGAGGTCGAGATTGCGCCGCATCCGCTCGCTGTCCACTTCGAGCCCGTCCAGGGTTTGCCGCGCTTGGGACAGCGCACCGGCGCTCAGGATAAACGCTTGTGGTATGACCATCCATTCCACCGTCCAGGGGCCAGACGCCCGTTCATGATCTTGCAGCATGCCGCTGAGCATAAGAGAAACCTGTTGCTGCATTGCATTTGCCGCGACGATCATGAGTTCTGAGGAGACGGGATTGCGTTTCTGGGGCATGGTGCTGCTTGCCCCTCGACCGTGCTTGAAGGCTTCGAAGACCTCGCCAACCTCGGTCTGCATCATCAACAGAATATCGGTTCCGATTTTACCCAACGTGCCGGTAAGGAGACCGAGGAAGGTGATAATTTCCGCGACATTGTCGCGCATGACGTGCCAGGTGATTTCGGGTCGGCCCAGTCCCAACTCGTCGGCGAGGGCTTCTTGTACTCTCAGGCCGTCCGCCCCCAGGGAGGCAAGCGTGCCCGCCGCGCCACTGAATTGGGCCATGGTGGCGCGAGGTTTGATTTCCTGAAGGCGTTGACGGTGCCGTTCGATACCGGAAAGCCATACCGCCGCCTTGTAACCGAACGTCACCGGGAGGGCGTGCTGTAGGTGGCTGCGACCGGCAACGGGCGTGTCGCGGTAGGTGCGCGCGAGCGTCGCGATCAAATCCGCCACGGCGTCCAGGTCGGTTTCCAGGATCTCAATCGCATCCTTGATTTGCAAGGACAGGGCGCTGTCCATGATGTCCTGTGTGGTCGCACCCCAGTGGCAGTATTCGCCAAGGCCATCCTTGCACATCGCAACAATACCTTCGACCAGGGGCAGTATGGGATATGAAACCCGCTCGACGCCGCGCTTATATTGCTCGAAATCGAAATTTTCGAACTTCGCTTTGGCGGAAATTTCCGCGGCGGCTTCCTCGGGAATGATGTCAAGGCGCGCCTGCACCCGGGCGAGGGCCGCTTCGACATCCAAATAGCGTTGCACAAGGGTTTCGTCGCAAAACACGTGGCGCATCGCCGCGGTACCGAACAAATCGCCAAAAATTTCCGAGTCGATAGCGGAAGACGCCATGGTCAAAATCCCTTGATGGTTCCATTCTACGGTTATGGTTACATTGACAATAAGGGGTCGGCAAACTTAGTACACGCTATCTTAAGCATGCGTGCGCCATACACTGGTGGCAGGTCGCGGAACTGGCGGTAAGAAGAGACGTAATGAAAAAACTGCTCATCGCGGCTACATTTTTTCTGATGACGAGTTGCCCGGCCGGTGCGCAAACGATCATTAAGTTTGCACTTCCAACGCCGGAAACGCATCCGCGCAATCAGGCGTTGGTTCTTTGGGCAAACGACGTAGTGACCCAGTCGCAAGGGCAATTGATCGTCGATTTAGAACATGGCGTAACCGACTATACCGGTGGTGGCCTTTCCGCCGCCGTTGCGGAGGGTGCCTATGACATGGCCGCGGTTGGATGGTGGCACGTTTCGCGTATTTCCCCTGGTTTCGGACTTTCCGCGCTTCCTATGTTTTATGGCCGCGATAGGGACATAATTAACAAAATTTTCGATGGCGAACTTGGGCGGGCGTTAAATGATCGTCTGGAAAAAAAGCTCAGGGTAAGAGTGCTCGGCCGCCGGCTTGGCCTAGGCTTCGGACATATCTTTACGGTAAAAAAGGCGATTAAAACATATGAGGATTTGCAAGATTTGAATATTCGCGTTCCCGGTGGGGGCGCGGACTTGGCGCGCTATCTTACGTTTGACGCCATTCCTCGTCGGGTCGCGGTTCGTGATCTAGCGGATGCCTTGCGCCGCAATCTGGTTGGCGGCTTACTGACGACGCATAACTTCGTGGCGGACGGTTCTCTTTGGAAAGCCGGTGTCCGGCATGCTTTTTTGGATAATCAAGTCTTCTATCAATATACGCCGATAATCAATCGGTCCCGGTGGGAAGCCTTATTCGATGACGAGCGAAAATGGTTGTCGCAAAGCTGGGAAGCGACCATCGACAATATGCGACAGGCAATGGCTGAGCGGCAGGCGAAAGCGCGCGGTGTCGCGGCGAAAAACGGCGTAAGCTATTTGGAAGCGTCCGACGCTCAGCGGCGAACGATGCGATCAATATTGTTGAAAGAACAATCCGCGATCGCGGCTGCTTTGGAAATTGATCCACAATTGATTGCGCGGGCAAAAGCCTTGCTCGACGGAATCGTTCGAAAAAAATAGCATGCAACGCGGTTTGAAACCGTGGCATTGCGGAATCTGAAAATCACGGAATATTTAAAGGTGGCCGCACACTAGCTTAGCAACGCACCGCGAGCCGGAAGCCGACACAGTCGTTGTCGGTACGGCGTTGTGGAAACAATTCCATTGCCAGCCTGGTGATCATGCGTTTGAAGCGCGCCTCATTGGGAGACACCAAAGCGGATAATGTTCCATGGCTTAAGGATAGTGGGACGGTATCGCGGCAAAAATACATGCGGACCTTGACCGTGTCGTGTGCGCCTTGTGTTGGTGGTATGCCATTACCCGCGCACGGCGCGCGATACCATGCCTTTTCTTCGTCGGGATTTAACGCGACAACGACGTGATAGCGTTCGTTGTGCAGACCCTTTGGCTCGTCGGTAAAAACGGTTTTAGGCGTGAAGGGAAGGGGCTGCCACCAGTTAGTGGGCTGCATCGCGGCCAGGACATCGTCGTGCAGGGTGCGCGCCGCAATGGTTTTGAATGGATTCCCGGCGATGACCGCGCGGAATGTTTTGTTTGACGCCGCGAACTTGAAATCGGACGGCGCATAGAGGCGGTCCTGGATGACCGCATAGATATCCGCCTCGCCCGCACAGCCAGTGAGTGCGACAAGAAGAATTAAGGCAAGACTGGCGCGACGCTGCATGGCACCAATATAACATGGAACGGAAATAGGACCGAATGAAGGAGGCGTTATGGAACTGGACGGTTTGACGAATGCCGTGCGGGCTGAACTCCCAATTGCAGCGGAAACATTAACGCTGGACGATGGTGCCTTCGGCCTTGTTATCGTGGATATCGTGAACGGTTTCGCGACGGTTGGCGCGGGTAATCTGGCGCCGCCGGTGGAAAACGCCCAAGTGACGAAAATGGTGGCGGAAAGCGACCGGTTGGCGCGCGCGTTCGTGGCGAATGGCTGGCCCGTGCTTGCGTTCCTGGATACCCATGTGCCGGGGAAACCCGAACCGCCCTATCCACCTCACTGCGAGGCCGGCACTGGCGAAGAGGAATTGGTGCCGGTGCTGAAGTGGCTGGACGCCACGCCATCGGTGACGCTGGTCCGTAAGGATTGCATCAACGGGTTTGTTGGCGCGATCGGCGGGGATGGGCGCAACGCCGTGGTGGATTGGGTCAATGCGGCTGAAATCGAGAATTTACTGGTTGTAGGAATTTGTACCGATATCTGCGTCATGGATTTCGTGTTGACCATGCTGTCGGCGCGGAACCATGGGTTAATGCCAGGTTGCCACGAGATATTCGTGCATGAAGAGGCATGCGCGACCTATGATTTGCCAAGGTCGGTTGCGACGCAAATCGGGTTGCCGGAAACGGCGAGCCATCCACAACACCTGACCCATCATATGGGTCTCTATTTCATGGCCGCGCGTGGCGCTCGTATCACCGGCGACGTGGTTGCGCCTAAGCCGCGTTAGGAACTGTTTAGTATGCGGATTTTCGGCAAGTTGACGACATACCTATTGGTCGGTCTGATCGCTCTCGGAACCGCCGGGTTTTTTTGGCTGCGCACGTCGTTACCGGAAACGAGCGGTCAACTTGTGCTAGACGGATTGGAACATTCGGTTTCCGTCTATCGCGATACCAATGCGGTGCCGCACATTTTCGCGGAGAGCAAACACGATGCCTATTTCGCGTTGGGTTTCGTCCATGCTCAGGACCGGCTATGGCAAATGGAGTTCCTGCGCCGGCTTGGCGCGGGCCGTCTTGCGGAAGTGCTCGGTGCGAAGGCCGTTCGAACCGACCAGTATATTCGAACGCTTGGTCTACCGCGCACGGCGGACGCTATTTATGCGAATAGCCCCTCGATCGTGCAAAACGCGCTCAAGGCTTATAGCGATGGCGTCAATGCCTGGCTTGCGGCACGCAAGGGTGCCTTGCCGCCTGAATTCGCGTTATTGCGGTACGAGCCAGAACCGTGGCATCCGGTCGATCCGCTTCTTTGGAGCCGTCTCATGGCGACGCGTCTGGGCCGCAACCAAGGTGACGAAACGGCCCGGCTGAGGATAGCGGAAGCGCTGGCCGAGAAGGGGTTGCCCGTTCGTATGATAGAGGATTTGTGGCCGGCGGCCACCGACACGGACCCGGTCACGGTTGCCGGCGATTTGCTTCCCTTGAAGCCGCTCTGGCTACAGGATAGTGGCTCCAACGGTTGGGTCGTGCATGGCGACCGGACGGCCACGGGCAAGCCAATTCTCGCCAACGATCCCCACTTACGGTTCGGGGCGCCCATCCTTTGGTATTTGGCTCATATTGAAGCCCCGGGCCTGCGGTTGACTGGAGCGACCGTCCCGGGTGTCCCGTTTATGGTCCTGGGACACAACGGAAGCATCGCCTGGGGTATGACCAACGGTGCCGGCGATGCCGAAGATTTATTCATCGAATCCGTGGATCCAAGCGATCCTAGCAAATACCTGACACCTGACGGTGCGGAACCGTTTCGCGAACGCCAAGAATCCATCAAGGTTCTTGATGATGACGACGTTACGTTTGTCGTGCGGGAAACCCGGCATGGGCCGGTCGTATCCGATCTGCGGAAACGACCGGAAAATGATGTAAAAGTCGCGGCGTTGGCATCGCCCGCCTTGCGGGGTGATGACCAGACGGTTGCGGCGATCCAGGCGATAAACGGTGCCAAGAGCTGGCATGAATTCGAAGCGGCATCGCACCTATTTCATACGCCACATACAAATTTGTTCTTTGCATCGATCGATGGCGATATCGGTTTGGTTTCGGCGGGCCGCATTCCATTGCGCAGGTCGGGTACGGGGTTTGCACCCGTCCAAGGTGCGGATGGCGCCCACGATTGGCTTGGTTACATTCCCGAGGCGGCCCTACCGCGCCTTTACAACCCGGCCTTGGGTTGGATCGTCAATGCGAACAACCGGATCGTTGGCGATGACTACCCCTATCTCATCGCGGGCGATTGGGGCGCGCCCTATCGCGCGATGCGGATCGTCGAGTTGCTCGAACCGTCAAACTCGCACGACGTTACCGCGAGCGAAAAGATGCAGCGTGACGTAGTTTCGGTGGCTGCAAGGAAGCTCCTGCCCACAATGCTTGCCGTGAAGCCCGCCGAATCCCGAGAGCAACGCGCCAAGGCGATGTTGGCGGGGTGGCCTTATGAGATGGACCGCGACCGGCCGGAACCCTTGATCTACGCAACCTGGTTGCGTCATCTGGGTCGCCTGCTAATCGTTGACGAGCTTAGCGGGCCAAAGGCACGCGACTACCAACGACTCGTTGGCAGGCCTGGCGCACGGTTCGTGAATTTCGCGCTCACGGTCAAGCCGGTTTGGTGTGATGACATAAGCACCCCGGAGGCAGAAAGTTGTGCCGATCAATTATCGGCATCGCTGAGTACGGCACTGGACGAGATCGAGACCTCGCTTGGCGATGACATGGCGGCGTGGCGTTGGGGCGCCTTGCACCATGCCACCTTTGCGCATCCTGTACTAAGGCGTGCGCCGCTTGCCGCTCCCTTCGTGGATTTGCGCATTGAAACCGATGGCGGGGACTATACCGTCAATCGTGGCATGACGGCGGGGTTGGGCCATCCGGTTCCCGCGACCCATCTGGATGGGGCGGGATACCGGGCGGTCTATGACCTTGCGGATTTGGAGAATAGCCGTTTCATGATCGCGACCGGTCAATCCGGCAACTTCCTATCGCCGCACTATGGCGATTTTCTGGAACGATGGCGCGATGGTAAATATATCAAAATTTTAGGTGGCCGTGAGGCGGTTCGGAACGCACCGCATCTGCGTTTGTCGCCGCTTTCGGAATAGACGCGCACCGGGAAGTGCCGGTCGCTACCGCGTCGCGATTTCTTGCGCACGGGCTGTTAGGGTGTAACGGGTTCTGATTCGCCGCGCGATCTTTTCCGGCCATTCTTCGGTTTCGACCAGATCGAGAAATTGGTTGAGGACCATGGCGAAGTGGGCTTCGTGTCCGGTGCGGAGCGTGGTTGGGATCATGAGTTCGAAGCCAATATCCGATTGTCTGATGTCTAGGCCCGGAAACGCGTCACGCCACGCGGGAAGCGCTTCGGTGAGGCGCGGTTCCAGGTCCGTGCCATTGGTTGCGTGTATCTCGGTTTTGTAACCTGTTTCAGGGCCTTGGCGGACGACGATGTCGCAGCCGCCGCCGCGGACAACGGCCGTGTGCAAATCGCCTCCACCTTCTGGCTGTTGTAGGGCCCATTCCGACCGCTGGCGTACCCCTATGCCGTTCAGGTGGTAGTCGATTTGACCATTACAGGCGAGTCGCAGTTCGTCGTCGGCGATACGCGTGGACAAGCTTTCCGGGAACGACGTCGCGCCGGTGCTGTTCACGTAGGACGCCAATGGCACGATTGTTTCCCACCGCTCCGCATTTTCGATGCTGATGTCTTTGTCAAAATCAACAAGGTCTTCCGGGTCGATCAGCCATTGTGTCTGGTCCACCATATGCGACTGAATGTCGACCATGCCGTCGCCCTGAATATCCACGTCGTAGTACCAGGTGGGCCGTTTCAGCGGCGCGCCGTTGACGGTTTTTCCCAAATGGTGGCGCGATCCGATTTCGATGGCGGGTTCTGTCTTCGTGCCCGCAAACGCACCAAAGACCGGCTCGGTGGCGACGATGCGGCGGCGCAATTGTGCAACCACGTCATGCCGGCTGGTCATAATATCGATTGCCAGTGGCGAACATGCCGTTGCCTTATTCAGTAAGGGAATCGCCGCGCTGTTCGTGATCCATGGTTTGTCGACGAGGGTATGGAACCCCGCATCGTGCAACGCGCCAATCGCGTCCAGCTTGGTGTTATTACGGCCCGCTACGATGACGACATTGCCGAGCCGTTCTTCCATGAGCCGTTCGAGCGCATTTTCTCCGGCATGCACGCGGAGGTCCCAGTTCGTCGGTGCGTCGGATCTTTCGTTGAAGGATCTCATGAGCGCGATGAAGGCTTCCAATTCGGGACCTTCGGCGGCGTAGACATGAACCGTTGGGTTGATGCGCGAATTTTGTGTGCGCAGCGTTAAGGCCGCATGGAAATGGCCCGGTTCAAGAAATAAGAGCGTGTGCATAAAAAGTTCCCAGTTCGTTGAAAACAACAAGCCATGCTGAAACTTGGCTAAAGGCGAGTCGCTTATTGTGTTGGGCTATTGTCGTCGCCTACAACGTGAACAAGACGCCCCTCATCTTGCGGTTGGCTTTCCCGTGTCCGTGTTATTTCGATCCCGACGCTCGCAACCCCTTCGATCGCATCCAGTTTTTCCGTACGAATTGTTGCTTCCAGAACCCGGTCGTCGGAAAGGCACATCTCCGCAACGCGGCTCGCGAGTGTTTCGACCAAATTTATGTGCCCGTCACCGGCAAGTTCGCGAATGCCATCGACGATTCCCGCATAACAGACGACCTGACTGTATTTGTCGGCATCGAACCGTGTCGCTTCGCGAACCAAGAGATCGACATTGATACGAACACGCTGTGGTCCATCATGTTCGTGATCGTAAATGCCGATATTCCATGCGACGATCAAATCGCGCACGAAAATACGATATCGGCCCGGCTCGGATAGCGCGACGGGCGCAAGAGGCGTGCCTGCTGTCGTCAAACCGGATATCCTCCAAATAACGGCAATGTTCAAGAAACTCGGTTATTATGGTGGTGTCTAGACAACCCGGCAACCGCATTCGCGGCGTCGCTTATTCGAGAATGCTGCAATGCGTTTAACCGACCGCTTCGACTGGGGTTCCCGGACTTACGTGATGGGAATCCTAAACATCACACCGGATTCGTTCAGCGGTGACGGGCTTGCGATAATGGAAGGCGAGGCAACCCGCCGAGCGGTGGAAAAAGCGCAATCATTCGCGGCCTGTGGCGCCGATATCCTTGATGTCGGTGGCGAGAGTACGCGTCCAGGGGCGGTGGCGGTAAGTGGGGGGGCCGAAATCGAGCGTGTCGTGCCGGTCGTGCGCGCCATACGCGCGGTCTTGCCGGAAATCGTGATCTCTATTGATACCTACCGCGCCGACGTCGCGGAAGCCGCCTTGGACGCCGGGGCGGATATGATCAACGACGTCTGGGGTTTGCGCGCCGATCCAGCTCTGGGTCCTGTTGCGGCGCGTTGGAAGGCGCCTGTGGTGCTTATGCATAACCGCAGCAAACCGGAACATGCTGAAATCGATGCGCGCCTGGGCGGGCAGTATCTGGGGGCGGCTTATGACGATTTGTTCGCGGATATCATGCGAGAGCTTTTGCTGCTGGCCGACAATGCGCAAGCGGCGGGAATTGAAAGGGACCAAATCGTTCTGGACCCCGGCATCGGGTTCGGGAAAACGATCGATCAGAACTTAGCGTTGATCAATCATTTGGATCGCTTTAAATCCCTTGAATTTCCGTTACTGGTCGGTCCGAGTCGAAAGTCGTTCATCGGCCATGTACTCGATCTTCCGGTCGAGGAGAGATTGGAAGGGACCGCCGCCGCGGTCGGAATGGCGATCGCGCGCGGCGCCGATATCGTTCGGGTGCACGATGTGAAGGCGATGACCAGGGTTGTGCGCATGGCCGACGCGATATCACGGGCCGATCCGGAGTAGCCGGGAATGGCTGAAATATTTATAGCCCTTGGCGGGAATCTCGGTGATCGGTCCGCGATGATGGCGTCGGCATTGCGGCGATTATCGAAAATTATGGAAGTTACGAACCGCTCGGAAGTTTATGAGACGGCTGCAAAATATGTCACCGACCAACCAAGTTTCTTGAATATGGTCTTATCGGGGCGTACTGATTTGTCGCCCGATTCACTGCTCGATTCATTAAAAATGATCGAGATCGCCATGGGCCGCGTTGAAGGACGGCGATTTGGGCCAAGGCCCATTGATCTCGATATTCTATTCTATGATTCGATGCAAATCGAAACGCAGAATTTGACGGTACCGCATCCTCGCTTGCAGGAACGCCGTTTCGTTCTGCAGCCTCTCGCCGACATCGCGCCCGAATTATGTCATCCGGTGTCGGGATTAAGCGTTGCCGAAATGTTGGCCGCGCTGCCGTTGGACGATGACGTGCGGCGGGTCTAAAAGCTGTCTTCGGAAATTCCGAGAACCGCGTGATGGCCGTCACGAATTGGTGCGATGAGGCCCGCTGCTTGCGGCAGAATGTTGTCCGCGTAGAACCGCGCGGACATTAGCTTGGCTTTATAGAAATCACGATCGCCGCTATCGCTGTCTAGCGCCGCCTGCGCGGCCATCGTGCTTCTCGCCATCATGGCACCGCCCGCTACGGTACCGAACAGTTTCAGATAAGGCGTGGCCGCGGCAAACGCGCGCGCCATATTTTCAACACCACCGCTAATAAGCCAATCCGTGGTTTCAGCAAGCGCATCGGTTGCGGCTGTAAGCTGTTCGCGTAACGCAACCGCCGTGCCATTCGACACCGTTCCAAGCACGTCGCACAGCACGCGGACTTCGTCGATATAGTTTTTCGCCGCCATGCCGCCATCGCGCAAAACCTTTCGTGCGACGAGGTCTTGTGCCTGGATGCCGTTGGTCCCTTCGTAGATTGGTGCGATCCGGGAATCGCGGAGATGCTGGACGGCGCCGGTTTCTTCCATATAGCCGATACCCCCATGGACTTGGACGGCCATCGAAGCTATCTCGACGCCGAGGTCCGTGCACCATGCCTTGACGACCGGTGTCAGGAGATCGAGACGAACTTGTGCGGCCTTGCGCCTGCCAGGGTCTTCCTCGCGGCGCGATTGGTCGAGGGACGTCGCGGTGTCGTAGACCAATGCTCGCATGGCCTCGATCGAGGATTTCATTGTGAGTAGCATCCGGCGCACATCGGGATGACGGATGATCGTGAGCGGCACGCCGTCCGGGCCGGTTCCCTGCACCCGGTCCCGGGCATAATCGACCGCCTGTTGATAGGCCCGTTCGGCGATGGAAAGGCCCGAAAGACCGACATTGATGCGGGCATTGTTCATCATGGTGAACATGCAGTTCAAACCGCGGTTTTCTTCCCCAACGAGATAGCCGATCGCGCCCTCGTCATCACCATAGGACATGACACAGGTCGGCGAGGCCTTGATACCGAGTTTGTGTTCCAACGAGACACACCGTAAATCGTTTCGTTGGCCAAGCGTTCCATCGGCGTTGACGAGAAACTTCGGTACAATGAAGAGGGAGATACCTTTGGAGCCGGCCGGTGCATCGGGTGTTCGAGCCAAGACCATATGCACGATATTGTCCGTCATATCGTGCTCGCCCCAGCTGATGAAAATTTTCTGACCGCGGATGCGATAGTGATCGCCGTCCCGTTCCGCCCGGCACTGCAGCGCGCCAACATCTGAACCGGCTTGCGATTCCGTCAGATTCATCGTTCCCGTCCATTCGCCGGAGACGAGCTTTTCCAGATAGGTTGATTTCTGCTCTGGGGTGCCATGCTCGGTCAGCAAATCGACGGCACCCATCGTAAGTATGGGGCATAGGGACCACGC
>JAJFJC010000317.1 GCA_021774385.1 Alphaproteobacteria bacterium | reverse complement strand
ATGCAGATAGGGCAGTATCACAAGCATCGCGAATACGATGCTCAAGCTGACCCAGCGTAACTTGTTCAGATGGCGCCAGAGGAAGAATGGCTTCGCATGCGGCATGTTCCCGTCTCCGCCGGTTATCCGTGGCTCGGGACGATGCGTATCGCATGCGGCATTTGTATGCATGACCGCTCGCAAAGCCCGCATCCGACACAATCGTCAAGGACGTGCGGCTGCTCCAGCATGCCGACCCGGATCGCGACATCCGGCAAAGGGCAGGCCCGATAACACACACCGCAAGTCTTGCCTTGAAATGACAGGCAGAGAGTTTCATCGACCTCGGCATGACCCATGTTGACATTATCGACGATCGCCTTGGCGTCGCGTTCAATCGGTTGAATCGCGCCAGTTGGACAGACATCACCGCACTTCATACACAGAATGCAGGCCTTTTCCCGCGGCGTGATATAAGGCGTGTCGATCGAAGCCAGACCGTTTTCGAGACTGAAATATTTAATGCAGCGATTGGGACAGATCTCGCCGCATTGTCCGCAATTGATGCAGTGGGAAAGAAAGTCTTCCTCCTCCAAGGCACCAGGTGGCCGCACGAAGCGAAGTGACGGCTTGTTACGCGCCGCACATGCGGCACCTGGCGAAACCGCCGCCGCCGCGCCACCCCCTAATACTTTGATGAAGCTTCTACGTTTCATCAGTTTATTCCCACCCACTGCTCATCGGCGGGACGGCAAAGCCCCGCCGAGCCGTCACTTCGGCCTAAATTTTCTCGATCCGGCAGGCACTCTTCTTGAAGTCGACCTGCCCCGACACGGGATCCCAAACCCGGCTAGTCACGCCATTGGCCAGCCATTTGTTCTTCTTGGGGTCAGCACTATCGGCAACCGAGAGGTTCCACGGCCCGAACATATAGCCGCGCGGTACGTTGTTTCGGGCCGGCTTGACCAAGCTGTTGGTGCCAACCTGAGCCCGTGCCTCCAGCGAGCCGCGCCGGGTCACAACGCGGACCTTGTCGCCGTCCTTGATGCTAAGGTCCTTGGCGTCGTCCTCATGCATCTCGACATACATTTCCGGCACCAGCCGGCGTGTGGTCGGGCTGCGGTTAGACTTGGCGGTGTGGAAGTGCTCATACACCACACCGAGACCGAACCAGTATGGGAACTTGTCGTCCGGAACCTTGTCCCACGCCTTACCGCGATGCTCTTCGTCCGGCATGTCCGGAGTCAGACCCTTGTCCCGTGCCAGCTTTATGAGATCCATATGATCGATGGTGTAGAAATCTTTCTCGGCACCGAATCGCATCAACTCCTTGGTCCATTTCTCCCGGTCGGTGTAATCCTGATGGACCAGCTTCATATGGACTTTGCCGTCCTTGGTGCGGAAATAGCCGTAGGGTTTGTTTTCCCAGTTGCCTTCCTGGAGCATGAACCGGCGCTTGGTGCCACCGTTCTGTGCGATTTCGTAGGTAGGCGCCGGCCACTGGATGCCACGCAGTTCTTCAATCTGGTCGTATGGCGAAATTTTGTCGAGCTTCTCGACTTCCAGAATGCCGGTCAGGTCGGTGTCCGTGCCTTCCGACGCTTCAACAACGTCGCGGAAAATTTCCTGCGCGTCGTAGAAACCGTCGGCCTTGCGCTGATATGGCAAGACACGGTCCATATCGAGACCAAGCAGTTTTCCGATACCCTTGGCCTTGTCGATGACCATATCCAAATCCGGGAGGCATCCCTTCGGCGGCTCGGCTGCCTTGCGGCAGATATTGAGCCGGCGTTCCGAACTGATATAGATGCCCTCGACCTCACCCCACGTCGCGGCGGGGAATATTACATCCGCGTATAGATTGTTGGGCGCGTGGCGGTAAATTTCCTGAACCACGTTAAAGGTTTTGGTAATCCCCGGTCGCACCAGATTTTGCACGTCCGGAAGGTCAATGTGGGTGGCGTAGACGAAGAAGAAAGCTTTCACCTCGCCCTTCATCGCACGCTCCATCATTCCCACGGCATAACCCGGATTCTTGGAGTTCATGGCGGTCACCAGGTTCTTCTCCGGAACCCGCCACGCCTTGGCCATTTTCTTGCGGTGCGCTGCATTCTTCAAGGGTTGGTTGAAGGGCAGCCGACCGGTTAACCCGCCGGTGAACCGCTCGCCCATGGCGTTGGGCTGACCGGTCATCGAAAATGGACCGCAGCCAGGCTTGGCTAAATTCCCCGTCAGGGTCAGCAGATTGATGATCGCGATGACGTTGTGTTGACCATGGATATGCTGGTTGTAACCGATGCCCCACATAATGATGACACCACCATAACCGCCCTTCTGCGTACCCTTGGCGCGGGCAAGACGCTTGCGGGTGGCGTCCGCGAACATACCCGCGACCTTGCGGATCAGCGCTGGGGATACATCGTGATTGGGCCCCCCCATGCGGTCCTGTACCTGTTCAGGACTGTAATCGTTGAGGACGCCGTCGGTATATTCCTTCCAGCCGGAGGTGTGTTCCTTCACGAAATCCCAATCGATCACGTCCTTGTGGTCTTTCAGCAAGACATGGGCGATGGCGTTCAGGAAACTGATATCGCCGTTTAGGATTGGCACATGGACGCTGTTGTCGGGGTTGATATCCTCATAGCCCATCACCGTGCCGGTGCGACGTGGATCGACGACCACGGTGGGGATATCCTTTTTCTTCTTGTGGTCGGCGGCGCGCCAGAAAATGATCGGGTGCGCTTCACGGGCGTTATGCCCGAAATGCATGATCATATCGGCGAGTTCAATGTCCTCGTAGGCGAGCGGTGGGGTATCGGATCCCAAGGTCGCAAAATAGCCGGTCACCGCGGAAGTCATGCACATCCGGGCATTCGCCTCGATGGTGTTGGAGCCGAGAACACCCTTCATGAACAGATTTTCGAGATACTGCCCTTCCATGGTGAGCTGGCCGGAGCCATAGAGTCCGATGGAATTGCCGCCATACTTCTTGGCGAAATGCGCGATCTTATGATCGACCATTTCGGAGGCTTCCTTATAGGACACGCGGAGGAAATGTTCCTCGTCGAACGAGCCCTTGGTCTGACTGACGAAATCCATATCGCCATGACCGGGCTTATTCCATTCCGCCCATACGTCCTTGCGCACGTAGGAATCGCCTTCCATCCGGTCGACATACATGGGCTCGGCCGCGGTCAGGCCCTTGATGCATTGCAGTCCGAAATTCGTCGGATGGTCCTTGTCGGGCCGCATCGAGACGATCTTGCCGTTCTCGGCCTGAATGATTGTGCCGCAGCCGACGCCGCAATAGGGGCATTGCGCGACCGCCGTGGTACGGTTTTCCTCGGTTTGGGCGGCCTCGGCGGAAGCGATCTCAAGCTCGGGGTTATCGCCAACCATAAGGCCGGTGCCGGCGGCGGAGACGAAAGCGCTGTTCTTCACGAAATCCCGGCGCGTCATGTTATTTTTGATACGTTTCATGGCTCTGTCTCCTAGTTCTTCGGCAAGCTGCGTAGATAAACGATAATGTCGTCGACCTCTTGATCGGAAAGATTGGCCAGACCAACCGGTCCCTGGAAGGCCAGCATGCGTGTGTTGGAGCGGCCTTTCTTGATTGTCTCGCGGATGAAACCGTCCGAAACCTTGTTCAGGAAACCGGGAAGACCGATGGCCGTGCCGGTACCGCCAGCTTCATAGCCGTCGCCATTAAGCCCGTGACAGGTCGAACAAATATTGTCGTACCAAAGCTTCCCAAGACGGGGGTCGCCGTGTGCGTCGGGCTGGGCGTCAGTTTCTTTCGCTATGTTTGGTCCCTTCGCATGCGAACGCAAATAACCGACTATTGCCCGAACATTCTTTCGGCCAAGCGGCGCAAATGGCATCATTGAGGTATCGACGCGGCCATCGCGGATAGTGCTCATCAAAAATGAATCGGAAGAAATACTAAGCAGTTCCGGATTGGTAAGCGACGGCGCAATACCCGGCTTGCCGATGGCGTCTTCCTGATGGCAAGCGGCGCAATTTTCATTGAACTGCGCCTTACCTAATTTCAACGTCGCGTCGCTTGCCGTTTCGGCCGACGCGGTGGCGGCAAACGCCAGCCAGATCAATCCAGCCAGCGTGATACCTAAGCGGTTAAATGCGATCATCCTGTCCTCCGACACATCGTTAATCTCTTTCTTTGGTCACTCGCTCTAATTTCATCCGGCCCTACCATCCTTGCCCCTTCGGCGGGGCCACCATATCCGTATGGCATTCTCGGCAGGCGATATCTTCCTTTTCCATCCGTTCGTGCAACCGGTCCATCAGCGCATTCTCGTCGAAGCCATGGGGCAAGCTGTGCGCAATACCCTTGAGGCAATCGATACAGGTCTCGCCCCACGTTTGCGCTAGCGAATGCATTTTTCGGGCCTTCGCGGGTTGCGTTTTGAAATTCATGGAATTGATGTCGTGACAATTGCGACACTCTCGCGAGTCGGTCGTCTTCATGGCGACCCATACCTGATTGGCAAGAATCGGCCGTTTGGCTTCGAATTTTTCCGATGTTTCGATCGAACCCAGCATCCAATGGTATAACTCGTTGGTGGCTCTAACTTTTCGCACGACCTTGTGAATCCATTCTTTCGGTACATGGCAGTCGGGACAGGTTGCCCGAACACCGGTACGGTTGTTGTAGTGGATGGTTTTTCGATACTCCGCGTAAACGTAATCCCTCATCACGTGACACGAGATGCAAAACGATTCCGTGTTTGTCAGTTCCAAGCTCCAATTAAAAGCACCCCAAAATATCGTACCCGCGAGGAACACACCGGTTAGACCGGCCAGCGGAAATGTAAAAATATTCTCCAGCAGGGCGCGCCATAGCCTCCGCACCCAGCCAATCCGCTTCCGTGACGCTAACAGCGCAATTTCCCCTTTGTCCTTTGGTCAATAGCTAAACTCCATCAACCTACAATTTGATTCGGTAGACGATACCACTGAGTTCGACAATTTCTATTGACCTAAATCATTTAGCGGACATCGCATTCAATGCGACGAACTTCAGAATCATCGTATGAGGCGAATGGAAGGAAGCTTCAGGGCATTAGACCGTGGTCTTTACCGTTGCTATGAGCCGTAATTCCTCTGCCGGTTTCTATTGCGCAATGCAACGTCGAATCGCCCGTTCCGTCAAATTAACGAGCAAATTCGTTTTGTGCGCATTACTGGACAAGGGGAGGGCGCCTTCGACTGATTTGCTGGCCGCGATGCGGATAGCCACCTCCGAAAGGTCACTGGCCAGGAGGAAATTTTCCGCCTGACGCGCGCGCATCGGTAACGGGGAAACCGCACCCAGCGCGATATTGGCCGTTGCGAGCCTCGATCCGTTCCAGCCAAGCTTGACGGCGACGGAGGCATCCGCGAAATCGCCATCCCAGCCGGCGGATTTCGCGAAATATTGCGTGTTGAAACATGACTCCCGAGGAATTTCGGCGGCGCGGATGATTTCCGTCGGCGCGACGGTCGTTTCTCCCGACCAAACATAGAAGTCGCGCATCGCGATGCGCCGTTCGCCTGTCGGGCCGGCCACGATGATAGTCGCCTCAAGCGCTGTGAGAATTGGTGCGGCGTCGGCTACACAGGGCGCCGCACAGCGACCGGCCCCGAGGATCGAATGATGGCGGTTGTCGCCCAAAACCGCGTAGCAAGGGCAACTCACACCGCCAGCCTTGTAGCATTGCGCGCCGGAGCGAAAGAACCAGCACCGTTTTTCCTGGCTCAAATCACCGGCGATAGTGGCGACGTTGCGTATTTGCGCCGTGGCAATCTTGGCGAATCCCTCTGACAACATCGGGTGCATCGCGCGAATATCCTCTCGCTCGACGATTTCCGCGATCGTCATGGCGCCGCCGATAGTGATCTTGTCTTCGGTAATTTCAATCCCGCGCAATTCGTCCAGACTAGCGATATCGACCACCATGCCGGCGTCATAGACGCCTTGCCGTAAGCCCACCTGGAGGTCGGTACCACCCGCCATCACTTTGGTTTTTCGGTCCGGCATCGCCAGTTCCCGTAGCGCATCGCTCAGATCCCGAGGCCGAACATAGTGGTAGTCCGACTTTGGTTTGGGTTTTCGGCCAACCGCCGCGCCGAGTTTCCGCAGACCCGGGAAAAGGACCGCCGGATACAGCGCCCGCGCCGTCGCAACTTCGAGATTGTAGGGCCGCTTCCACGGTTTTAGGTCGAGCGGTGCCTTGTCCTTTGTCGCCTGCAGGATATCCGCCGCTGTGATCGGCAGTTTGCGGAACCGCTCACCGGTTGCCTGCGCAACCGCATTCGCGATAGCCGCGGGCGTTGGATTGATCGAATGTTCGCCGCCCGCTTTGGCGCCGTAGGGTCCGGCCGGGTCGTTGGTTTCGATGAAGACCGTTTCGATCCGCGGCGTGTCCATGATGCGCGGCGCCTTGTAAGAGATCAGCGAGGCATTGACCGGCGCCCCTTGGTCAAAGATCAATTCCTCGCGTAACGCCATGCCGATTCCTTGTACGATCCCGCCCTGCATTTGCCCTTCGAGGGCGAGCGGATTAATCACGCGGCCGATATCCTGAACAACGACGACCTTATGCACCGTGACGTGGCCTGTCGCCGGATCGATTTCGACCTCCACCGCCTGTGCGCCGAACCCGTAGGTTGCTGCGTAGTGGCCGTATCCTGTTTTTGGATCGGGCCGCGGCAGATCGATGTCGTACCGGTCTTCAACACGGAACGGCCCTTCCAGCACCGCGATCTCCGCCAAGGTCAGGCGCCGCGCGTTATCGTCCTTGTAGCTGGCGATCCCGTCCGCGAAGTTGATTTCAGCCGCCGGCACCTCCCAATGCCGCGCCAAGCGGTTCACCAATTCGGCCCGGAACGTCTTGGCCGTCTTGATGGCGGCATTGCCACTGACGAAAGTGACCCGAGAGGCGGCGCTGCCAAGGTCAGGCGGCGTCTCGTCGGTGTCCATATGCAAGACGTCGATGACATCGGTGTCGAGCCCCAATTCCTCCGCAACGAACTGGCCCATGACCGTATTCTGCGATGTACCGCAGTCCGCCGACTGCGTGCCAACGCGGAGCCCGCCATCTTCCAGCAGATCGATGGACACGCAGGCGAAATTACCTTCCGCATAGAGAACACCGACACTGGGATTGATCATGGATGCGAAACCGATGCCCCGGTTCGGCGGCATCGCATGCTTCTTCTCCGCCCAACCGATCCGCCGTCCCGCTTCCTCCAGGCATTCGGCCAGCGCACAGGTGCCGATTTCCCAGCCTTGCGGTGTACGGTCGCCCGAACGATTGGCGATCGCGATACGGTATTCGAGCTTGTCCTTACCCAGCCGTTCGGCAATTTCGTCGATCTGCGTTTCGATGGCCCAGATAATTTGCGGCGAGCCCATGCCGCGATAGGAACCACCGGACACTTTATTGGTATGCACGAGCTTGCCGTCGAATCCGGCGGCACCGACCCGGTAGAGATTGCAGGTCCGCTGCCGCACGGCGGAAATATAGGCCGGTCCCATATGGGTATAAGCGCCGTTGTCGACCCAGAATTCCGTATGCCGGCCGAGAAGCGTTCCGTCGGCGGCAACAGCGGACCGCACGCGCATCTTCTTTGCATGATCCGTTTTGCCGCTGAGGAATTCCGCCTGCCGGTCCAGCAAAATCTTAACGGGACGCCCGGCCTTGATCGCCAGCATCGCGGCGATGGCGATAGGTTCCGGGGCTTGGGATTTGCCACCGAATCCGCCGCCGATCACGACCGAGCGGATGTGAACCTTTTCTAGCGGAAGGTCCAAAACGTGAGCGATTTCCTTCCGCACGAAAAATGGTGCCTGCGTCGGTGCCCACAGAGTCAGGTCGTCGTTTTCGGTGTCGTACCGGGCCAAGACGCCGTTCGTCTCGAGGCAGACAGGCGCGACGATACCGTGTTCGAAGGTCGCATCGAAGACATGATCAGCGTCCGCGAAGGCTTGTTCGACGTCCCCGAAATCAGACACGCTTTGTTGCGCCACATTGCGCGGCAAATCGGGTTTCTCGTGGATTTCCGGCGCATCGGCCCCCAAGGCCGCCTCGACTTCAAACACGGCGGGTAGGGGGACATAGTCGACAGCAATCACAGCGAGCGCCGCCTGCGCCTCGGCGAGCGTTTCCGCGGCGACCGCGGCTACCTCCTCCCCGATAAACCGAACCTTGTCCCGCGCCATCGCATGGCGGTCGGCAAAGACCGGTCCGGCATTGACGTATTTCAAGTTGGGAAAGTCCGTTCCCGCGACGGCCGCCACGACACCGGGCATGGTCAATGCTTTCGCCAAATCGACCGACCGGATGCGGGCATGGGGATACGGGCTACGCAGGATCGCGCCGTACAGCATGTCCGGCAGTGTTATGTCATGGGTGTAGGCGGCTTGGCCGCTGACCTTGGCCGGCCCTTCCAGTTGCGGACGTGGCTGACCGATGACGCGAAATTCAGCGCTCATGCAAGCCCTCCCGCACGATCTCGCTAATCGTCTCCAGCAATTTCACGTATCCCGAACAGCGGCAAAGGTTGCCCTGCAGGGCAACCCGAATGTCGGTATCAGTTGGCTTTGGGTTCCGGCGCAGCAGCGTGATCAGCGACATCACCACGCCCGGTGTACAGAAACCGCATTGGAAAGCACCGCGCTCGACCAGCTTACGCTGGATGGGATGCAGGTCGTCCGGCCCCCCCAGACTTTCGATCGTTTCAATATGATGCCCGACGGTACGACCCAACGGGACCAGGCAGGAACACACCGCGCGGCCACTCATGGCAACGGTGCAGGCGCCGCACTCGCCATTGCCGCAGCCGATCTTCGTGCCGCGCAAATTCATTTCCTCGCGCAGGAAGACGGCGAGCGGCGTTGCTGGATCACAATCGGTATCATGCTTTAGGCCGTTTACGTGGATTTGTATCTTCGCCACGGGTCAGTCTCCAACCTGCGGCACGACCTCTTCCATCAGCCGGCGCAAATTCGTCTCAAAATCGTAGATGCCGGTGAGCGCCACGGGCATGCGGAAGCCCATCGTATCGACCCCCGCGTCACGTAACGCGCGAATTCGTTCGGCGCAATAATCAGCTGGTCCGGCAATGGCGAACCGGTCGACCATGTCATTTGGAATCGCATCGTCAGACAGGACGATGTCTGGATCGAACTTCGCGGCGCGGATATTTCGGAAATGCCCCGGGTCGACACCCATCAATCCGCGCGTTTCGCGATGCATGCCGTTGATCGCCGATCCGATCACGGGCCGCCGCAGATGCTCGATCACGGCATCTCGATCTTCCGCGACGATGGTCGCGCACCAGGCGAGGACGGAAATATCCGCCATGCTGCGTCCGTGCGCTTCCGCGCCCTCCCGGATCCAGCCAATGATCCGCGCCATCGCAACAGGGTTCGAGACGTCGCCGACGATGACCCCGTCGGCATGGGCGCCGGCGGCCCGAAAGGCGTCGGGATGGGTCGTCGCGAGAAAGATCGGTACGGATGGCGGCGATGTGATTTCGAGTCCGACATCGTCCAGCGCAAACACATCGTTCGCCACGGTCACCCGCTTGCCGTCGAACAGGTCCCGAAGCACCTGCATGGTGGTCGATATCGTCTCGATGAAGGGGCCGCTGGGCGCCCCAACCCGGTCGCGGATACGCCTTTTTTCCCCCGCACCCAGGCCAAGATAGAATTTACCTGGCCGCAAATCGGCGAGCGCCGCCGCCGCGCGGGCAATTTGTATCGGATGACGCTGGAACGGATTGGTAACGCCAACACCCAACGCGATTCCATCGGTTCGGGCTGTCAGGTAAGACAAGGCGACAAACGGGTCTTGCATGAAGCCTTGATCCGGCACCCAGGCCAGATCGTAGCCCCAGGCTTCGGCGCGGGCGATGGTATCGCCAAACACCGTCATCGGCGGCGACGGCACAAGGGAGAAACTATAGCGCATCCGCGTTTAACCGACTTTGTTTATGCGCTGCCAGCCGCGCATCGCCCCGAAAGATTCGAGCATGCCTTCAAAGTCGCCGGGGTAGTAAAATTCGCAATCCCCATTACCGAAAGCGGTTGCGACCTCGATACAGAACCGCGCCGCAGATTCCAGCACCATCGGTTGCTGTGCGCCGGTCGCGGAGGGGTGGGTTTGGATCTCCGTCACCAAAGGCACGCCGATGACCGGCGCGGTGGAGAAAATACTCGGCAGGACCATCCCGCAGATATGGTGGACGCCCAATTCATAAGGCGTAACGTCCTGCATGGTGATTGGAAAGACGACGGGCGCCTTGCCCGTTACCATTTCCATGATGTGGAGAACCGTTTCGTGAGCCCGCAGGATGAATCCTTCGCGCACCGGCGGTGTAACGGCAAAGCCGAGATGCGAGACCATCTTGTTCCCCTTGCAGGTCTCCGGCGTCAAGATGGCGTCCATGCGGTCATCGACCAAGCGCGGGTGTTTCTCGCTGCTCGGCAAGGGCGACATGACGAATGGAAACGGGTCATGCGGCGCCGGGTGCGCTTGCTGGCAGATATGGGTCGAAATGAGGACATCGCCGGCGAGCTGCTGGCCTCGCGTTCGCATGCGGGCGAGCCGCAGTGCGCAGGCAAGCCCTACGATGCAACCGTCGGCGTCGGATGCTAATCCCGGATAGGCGCCTGGCAGGCGCAAACCGCCGTTCGAACCGATAATCCCCAAGGTCGGTGCCGCGCCGCCCGCGCTCTTACCGGTGGCGCCGGGGATCAGAATCTTGATGAAATCGGTTTTCCCCAGATCACTCTCAAACGGCGTCACTTCAATTTTCCGCGCCCCATCCGGCAACAAACCCGCGAACCGATCCGCGGCATTGCGCGCATCGTCCAGATATTCGAGCACATCGAGGATTTCACGCAGCATCTAGTTCATCCTTCTGATCGTCACGCCGTGTTTGTTGGGGAGAGATGGCGCTTCGCTAAACCACTGTCACGAAAGCCGGCACCGAAACCCGATTCGGGCAAACTACCGATTACCATACTGCTTTGCAAAGCCAGGGCTATATCGCCAAGGGGCCATATTTCTGATAGCCCTTTAACTGCACGCTATGTTCAACCACCGCCGCATTCAGGTCGAACTCAATTTCTCACCCACGCCGACGGTTTTCTAAACTTGGACTATTGCATCAGAAATTTATGCAATGTCGCGAACGGCAGACCTGCGGAGAACGTTATCTTATGGAATATAATTGGCGCGCCCGGGAGGAGAAAGTTCGAACCGCTTGTTCGAGATGCTCACCGAATGGAATGCATCACCGAGCGCCACCAATACGGATAGTGCACTTTTGCCTGATCCCTGAAGGGAGACAATAGGAAGCGGGCATTCCGGTCTTGCTCTGCGGCTGCGGATAGTGTGGGGCACCACGGACGTGGTTCAAACCCTCCCTTGTGGAGGCACCTCAATCTGTCCCAGAGGCGCTGATGTGAGACACAAGGAAACAATCTTCAGTCTTTACGGGTTGCAGCTCATTTGATGTGCCAGTACGAACGATTCCCCATGGATGCCCGCACTATCCGAAAATATTCGGTCACGCTCCTCCGGATGAAGGAACGTGACATTTTGCCTTAGATCATATCGCGAAACCGCCAGGTAGATTTAAAAACGCCTGAATAGGGAGTCTGGAGAAATGCTGAAGCTAGCAGAAATCGCACAGCTCGGCCGAGACGTGCGGCAGGACGACTGGAAGAACCTGGGCAAGCCAACCCAGGAAAAAATCGTTGAGGCCATCGACGAAGGACGGCTTGACGAGGCAAAGGCGCTCGCGCGCTACATGATCCCGGAAGGTAAGGTTCTCCACGATCTAATGTGCGACTGGGTCTGGGACCTGCTGACGCAGATCGCTAAGCGCCAGGGCGAAGAGGAAATGTACGCGTGCCTGCGCGACAGCCAATCCGGCTGGATGTTAAAACGGACATGGCGCGGTTTCCTGAACCTGTCCGTCGAGGAACGGGTCCAACTTACGTCGGAAATCATGCGCGCGCACCGCTGTGGTCCCGAACAGGATGGCGACATCGACGTCATCGAGGATGATGTGAAGTATTCCATCCGCATGGATCCTTGCGGATCCGGCGGGCGCATGCGCCGGGGTGATCCGGTCGGTGGCACCGGCTCGCGTCTCAACTCACCCTATGCATTCGGCGTTACCGAACAGGCGCGCGACTGGTCTTGGGGCAAGAAAGACGTCCCCTATTACTGTCTGCACTGTGCCGTGAACGAAGCGATGCCGATGGAATGGGGCGGTCACCCGCTTTGGGTAACTGGTTATGACGAGGACGCGGCGAAACCCTGTTATTGGCATTTCTATAAGCGCGCCGAAGACATCCCCGAGGACTATTACATCCGCCAGGGATTCGAGAAGCCGAGGCCCGGCGAAGGGGACTATTGATGGCCAAGGCAAAACCGACCGCGTGCGACAATCGGACAGCCAGGTTACGGGATTTACATGAACGCATGGTATTGATACGACGCGTCGAAACGCGGCTCGGCGAGCTCTTCGCCGAAGACGAAATCCCGGGCTTCATCCATCTCTCAATAGGTCAGGAAGCGACGGCGACCGGTATCGGCGCTGCCTTGGGAACCGACGACACCATCAGTTCGACACATCGCGGTCACGGTCACGCGCTGGCCAAGGGCATGGACCTCGGAGGCTTCTTCCTGGAACTGTTCGGCAAGGCGGATGGTATCTGTGCCGGGCGCGGTGGTTCGATGCATGTCGCCGACTTCGATATCGGGATGCTGGGCGCGAATGGAATTGTCGGGGCCGGACTACCGATCGCGCTCGGCAGCGCACTGGCGCATCAGGTCAAGGGCCGAAAATCTTTGTCGGCTGCTTTCTTCGGCGACGGCGCCATGGGTGAAGGCGTCTTACACGAATGTCTGAACCTCGCGAGCATCTGGTCGCTTCCCGTGTTATTCGTCTGCGAGAATAATGGATGGGGCGAATTTTCACCAAGCGACAAAATGCTCGCAACCACACCGCTGAAGCTCGCGGCCGCATTCGATGTCCCGGCTAAATCCGTCGACGGCAACGATGTCGAAGCCGTCGCCGATCTCGCTGGGACGCTCTCGGACGCTATCCGCGCCGGCAAGGGACCGCATCTCCTCGAATGCAAAACCACACGGGTCTTAGGACACTTCGCCGGCGACCCGCAAAAATATCGCGATCCCGCCGAAATCGAAGCTCTCGCGAAGAAGGACCCCATCCTTCGGGCGGAACGGAAACTACGCCGGGCCGGCATTTCAGCCGGTGACCTCGCCGCAACCTCCGAGCGGATCGACAACGCGGTGGAGGCGGCCATCATGCAAGCCAGAAACGGTGCAAATGCCGATTTCGCATCCGCTGCCGCGGCGGTCTACGCGGGAGGCGCTTGAAATGGCCGAAATGCGCTTCATGCAGGCGATAAACCGCGCCCTTGGCGACGCAATGGAAGCCGACGCCGATGTCGTCTTGTTAGGCGAGGATATCGCCGCACCGGGTGGCCCGTTCGGTGTCACTAGGGGGCTGCTCGACCGGTTCGGCGAATCTCGCGTGCGTGACACGCCAATTTCGGAAGCCACGATCGTCGGTGCCAGCGTCGGCGCGGCGCTTAGCGGGTTGAAACCCGTCGTCGAGATCATGTTCATGGATTTCATGACGGTGGCAATGGACGCGGTTGTCAATCAGGCGGCCAAAGCGCATTTCATGTTCGGCTCTCAGCGGCCCGTACCCATGGTGATCCGCACGCCGCATGGCGGCGGCCTTAATGCCGGCCCACAGCACTCGCAATGCCTTGAGGCCTGGTTCGCGCATGTCCCGGGGCTGAAAGTCGTGTGCCCGTCAACAGCGGCCGATGCCTACGGGCTTATGCGGGCTGCCATCGAAGACCCAAACCCGGTGGTCTTCGTCGAGAATAAGTCTCTCTATCCCATCAAGGAGGACTTTCCCGACGAACCGTCCCACGTGGCCATCGGCGCGGCAACAATCGCGCGCAAAGGCGGCGATTTGACGATCGTGACCTATGGCGCGGCACGCAAAACCGCGACCGACGCGGCCGATATACTTGCGGACGACGGCGTCTCCGCCGAAATTCTCGACCTCCGGGGTATTCAGCCCTGGGACGAAGCGGCCGTCTTGGCATCGCTCGCCAAAACGCACCGGCTGGTTGTTCTGCATGAGGCCGTCGAGGCGTTCGGCGCCGGCGCGGAAATCGCCGCCCGCATCGCCGATATCGGCTTCGACGAGCTCGACGCCCCCATTGTCCGCGTCGGTGCTCCCTTCATGCCGTCGCCTTTCGGACGCGGCCTGGAAGCTGAATATATCCCCAACGCCGAACGAGTCGTCGCAGCCGCGCGACGCGTCCTCGAGTAAGGAGCCTCCAATGACCGAAGACCCCGCGATCCTGATCGAAAAACCAGAAGACGGTATCGCTGTTCTGACCATCAACCGTCCGAGGACGCTCAACGCGCTCGACATACCGACTCTTCTTGAATTGGAAGCGCGCTGGCTGGAACTCGAGGCGGACAACGAGGTGCGCGTCATCGTCGTAACCGGCGCGGGTGATCGCGCCTTCGTCGCCGGTGGCGATATCGCCGATCTGAATTCACGCCAGGGGCTGGCACATTATCTCGAATTCGCCGAGGTCGTTCACCGGGTGTTTCGGCGTATCGAAACCACTGACAAGCCGACGATCGGCGCCATCAACGGCTGGGCGTTGGGCGGCGGGACCGAGCTGACGCTGTGCCTCGATCTGCGTATCGCGGCGGACAGCGCCCGGTTCGGCTTGCCGGAAATCACGCTGGGTCTGTTCCCGGGCGCCGGCGGCACACAGCGCATCCAGCGGCAAATTCCGCTCTGCCGCGCCAAGGAGATCATGTTCACCGGCGACCATATTACCCCGGAAGAAGCCGCCGACGCCGGGCTGATCAACCGCGTCGTTCCAAAGAGTGAACTAATGGAATCCGCGATGGAAACGGCCCGGAAGATCGCATCGAAGTCGCCGCTCATCCTCAAGCTTCTGAAACGTACGGTTGGCGATGGCGGCGATATGCCAATGTCCGCCGCCATCGCACATGAGCAGGCGATGATCGGGCTCGTACTCGACAGCGAGGACGCGCATGAAGGCACGGCCGCGTTTCTGCAAAAACGCGATCCAAGCTTCACCGGCCGCTGAACGGCGCCCCCGGAGCCCTTGCATGTCCGCCGACCTCCTCATGCCGAAGCTTGGCCTCAATATGACCGAGGGCATGGTCGCCTCCTGGGCGGTTACGCCCGGAGCGTACGTGTCACATGGGGATATCCTGTTCACGGTGGAAACCGACAAGATCACAACTGAAATCGAGGCGGTTGGCGACGGCGAGATCGTCGAGATCATCGTCCCAGCGGGACAAACCGTTGCGGTCGGAACGGCTGTTGCGCGTTGGACCGGGGGAACCGTCGGCGATGTTTCATCCGAAGAGGGTGCGCGGGCAAGGGAACCGGTAACGGTTGCGCCTTCACCCGAGTCGCTTGTCGCCGCGACCGGTCGGACCGGCGACCGCATCCTCGCGACGCCATATGCGCGCCGGCGCGCAAGGGAACTTGGCGTAGCGCTCGAAACCGTTGACGGTTCCGGACCGCGCGGGCGGATCAAGACCGTTGATGTAGAGAAAGTCGCCGAGACGAAGCTGGCGCCCGAACCGTTGGAACCGATAGCGGAAGCGCCCGCATCACAACAAACGGGCACGGCAACAAAGGCGGTCCTCGAAACAACGGCCGAACCGTTTTATTGGATCTCCGCGTTTGCCAATGCCAAGGCGGTGTTCTCGCTGTTGGAGACACTCGATCCAGACCGGATGCGTGGCGTGGATATATCGACCATCGCGGCGGCGGCGGCGGCTTGCGTCCATGGTGGCGCGATGGTTCTGATTGAAAATGGCCAAACTCTCCTTTTCCCCACGACACATTCGCTGCGTTTTTCCGACATTGCGGCTGGCGTTGATGCCGAGCGACGCCCGCCGACGCCGGAGGATCCCGCCGCCGCAGTCCGTACAATGCACTCGGCAGGCATTTGCGGTTCGGCACCCGTTGCGAATGCCGTCTTTACGCTTACCGTTGGCGGTCTGACCGACCTGTTTCGTCCCGATTCCAACGGCACACCAAATCCTCGTTGCCGAGTCGGACTGACATTATCAGCGTATCCATCCGAATTAACCGAAGAGGATGCGGACGCCCTGCTGAACCAGATCAAAGAAATGATCGAAACACCCGCCCTGCTTTTGTTGGGACGTTCACCTTAAGGAGGCCGTTATG
>JAJFJC010000316.1 GCA_021774385.1 Alphaproteobacteria bacterium | reverse complement strand
TGTCCTGCGGCCTTCGCCCCTCCGTTGTGTCGGCTTGTCCATGGCATGCGGTGTCATGGCGGTCGTTTGCTTCCAGCTTTGGTTCAAGGGCACGGAAAACGCTTGGATCGCCGGTGGATTTTTGGCGGCGGGGGCAATATTTTTTCTGTTTCATTTGGTGCCAAATGCCTACGCCTTATGGCTCGATCATGATGGCTTCAGCGTTTCCGAATTGTATACGGTCAAACAGTTCGCCTGGCCCGAAGTATCCGAATTTACGGTGCGCCGCGGCTTCCTTGGCCACTATGTCGAGTTTCACTACATGCAACCCAACGCCGATGGTCCTCAGCGCGTCGTTTTAAATGAGACCTATGGTTTTAAGCCGGTTGAAATGGCGCGCATGTTAAACGACCGCCGAAAGAGAAGTTCCGAGCGAAAAGCCGCCCCAAAGCGAAAAGTCTGGCAATCCCGTAATTGTTAGGTGGTTGCCCTTGCTCCACGAACCGATTCGTCGTACCACAGCGACGAGTCGGTGGAATGCGAAAGAGGGGATTTCGCACCCATGCATATCGCCTCGGTGGAAGGTATGGGTAGCGTCCAATCAATCGTCAGAATGCCGTTGCAACGGTTCAGAATACGGAGAGTCTCATGGCACGAAACAAGATCGCGCTCATCGGCGCGGGTAACATTGGTGGTACGCTCGCGCTTCTCGCGGGATTGAAAGATTTGGGCGACGTCGTTCTGTTCGACATTGTCGATGGCATTCCTCAGGGTAAGGCGCTCGACATCGCGCAGGCCGCGCCGATCGAAGGCTTCGACGGTAACTCGGCGGGTTCTAACCGCTACAGCGCGCTTCGCGGCGCCGATGTCGTCATCGTAACCGCTGGTATCGCCCGCAAGCCCGGCATGAGCCGCGACGATCTGATCGGCATCAATACCGGGGTCATGAAAAGTGTCGGCGAGGGCATTAAGAAAAATTGTCCGAAAGCGTTCGTCATCTGCATCACGAACCCACTTGATGTTATGGTTCAGGTACTGCGCGATGCGTGCGGGTTGCCGCACAATAAGGTTGTGGGTATGGCTGGCGTGCTCGACAGCGCGCGGTTCCGCTGCTTCCTGGCGGAAGAATTCGGCGTGTCCGTTGAGGATGTGACGGCTTTCGTCCTCGGCGGCCATGGCGACACGATGGTGCCGTTGGTGCGTTACTCG
The DNA here is from genome assembly GCA_021774385.1 of Alphaproteobacteria bacterium. GTDB lineage: Bacteria > Pseudomonadota > Alphaproteobacteria > UBA8366. The sequence goes on along the minus strand of JAJFJC010000316.1, from coordinate 16,865 downwards.
ACGGTTGCCGGTATTCCGGTGCCGGATCTGATCAAGATGGGTTGGACGACACGGGAAAAAATAAATCAAATCGTTCAGCGCACGCGTGATGGCGGTGCGGAAATTGTTGGTTTGTTAAAGACTGGTTCGGCATTCTATGCGCCTGCCTCTTCCGCCATTCAAATGGCCGAGGCGTATTTGAAGGACAAGAAGCGTCTGCTGCCCTGCGCGGCTTACGTCAAAGGAGCATACGGATTGAATGGCTTGTATGTCGGCGTGCCGGTTATCCTTGGCGGTAAGGGCGTTGAGCGCATCGTTGAGATTTCGCTGAATAAAAGCGAGGCGGCAATGTTTAAGAAATCGGTCGAAAACGTTCGCGCGCTAAACAAGGTCGTCGCGAAAATGGATGCCGATGCGAAGAAGAAAGCACCTGCAAAGAAAAAGGCACCCGCGAAGAAGAAGTAGTTCGAGCCGTCCGGTCCAACCGTCAGGAGCGAGCATAGCCTCATGAATATTCATGAATATCAGGCCAAGAATCTGTTGCGTAAATTTGGTGTCGCCGTTCCGCGCGGCCACGCCGCGCATAGCGTAACCGAAGCCGCCAGCGTAGCGCAGGAATTGGGCGGCCCGATTTGGGTCGTGAAGAGCCAGATTCATGCGGGCGGCAGAGGGGCTGGTCATTTCAAGAACGACCCCGACGGAAAGGGCGGCGTGCGCGTCGTCAAGTCGGTCGAGGAAGTGAAGGCCAACGCCAATGAAATGCTAAGCCATATTCTCGTCACCAAACAGACGGGTCCGGCAGGTAAAGAGGTAAAGCGGATCTATATCGAGGAAGGCTGCGATATCGCGCGTGAACTTTATCTCAGCATGCTTCTCGACCGTGAATCCAGCCGCATCACGATCATGGCCTCGAGCGAAGGCGGTATGGATATCGAGGAGGTCGCGGAAAAATCACCGGAAAAAATCGTCCGCGTGACGATCGATCCGGCGACCGGTATTTCAGGGTTCCATGCTCGCAATATCGCGTTTGGGCTTGGCCTTGAAGGCAAACAGATTGGGTCTTGCGTCAAGCTGATCATGGCGATTTACAAGGCCTTTATCGAGCTCGATGCCAGCATGGTGGAAGTGAATCCCCTGGTGGTTACCGGCGATGGGGCGGTGATCGCGCTTGATGCGAAGATGAATTTTGATGACAACGCCCTGTTCCGCCAGGGTGATATCGAAGACCTTCGCGATGAAACCGAAGAAGATCCGGCGGAGCTTGAGGCGTCCAAGCATGAATTGAACTATATCAAGCTCGATGGCAGCATCGGCTGCATGGTCAATGGCGCGGGCCTTGCCATGGCAACCATGGATATCATCAAGCTTTATGGTTCCGAACCCGCGAACTTTCTTGATGTCGGCGGTGGCGCGACCAAGGAACGCGTTACGACCGCGTTCAAGATCATTCTTTCCGACCCCAATGTGAAAGGTATCCTCGTCAATATTTTCGGGGGCATCATGCGCTGTGACGTAATTGCCGAAGGTGTCGTCGCCGCGGCCAAGGAGGTCGAACTTGGTGTTCCCCTTGTTGTCAGGCTCGAGGGAACGAATGTCGAGCTTGGTAAGGAAATAATCGCGGCGTCCGGGCTCGACATTATTTCGGGTGAAGACCTTGGCGATGCGGCGCATAAAATTGTTGCCGCGGTGAAGGGAGCGAACTAGATGGCTGTTCTCGTCGACAAGGACACTCGTGTGATTTGCCAAGGCTTTACCGGTCAGCAAGGCACATTCCATTCCGAGCAGGCAATAGCGTACGGCACGAATATGGTTGGCGGTGTCACGCCGGGTAAAGGAGGTACCACCCACCTTGATCTTCCTGTCTATGACACGGTCGCGGACGCTGCTTCGGCAACACAGGTCGATGCATCGGTGATCTATGTGCCACCGCCTTTCGCGGGCGACGCGATCCTTGAGGCGATTGATGCCGAAATACCGCTTGTCATTTGTATTACGGAAGGAATTCCGGTGCTCGATATGATGTCGGTCAAGCGGAAGCTCGAAGGATCATCTTGCCGCTTGATTGGTCCAAATTGCCCCGGTGTGATTACGCCGGAGGAGTGTAAAATCGGCATAATGCCGGGGCACATCCACAAACGCGGAAAAATCGGCATCGTCTCCCGGTCCGGTACGCTGACATATGAAGCAGTGGCTCAGACGACGGCGGCCAACCTTGGTCAAACGACCTGCATCGGTATCGGCGGTGACCCTGTAAATGGCACCAATTTCATCGACTGTTTGGAAATGTTTCTCGCCGACCCCGAAACCGAAGGGATCGTGATGATCGGCGAGATCGGTGGGACCGCGGAAGAGCAAGGGGTCGATTTTTATAGTCAATCAAATGTTAAGAAACCGATGGTAGGGTTTATTGCTGGTGTAACCGCCCCGCCTGGCAAACGAATGGGGCATGCTGGTGCGATCATTTCCGGTGGCCAGGGTACCGCGGAATCGAAGATCGAGGCGATGAAAAGCGCTGGGATCCTGGTTGCTGAAAGTCCGGCTGCTATTGGTACCGCGATGGTAGAGGCGATGGGCGGTTAAGCTCGATCTCTGTCATCGAATTATAGGAAAACATGCCCATAGGCTGCGGAGGTTAATATGGCATCGAATATTGAAAACACCTCTTTCCTGTTTGGCGCCAACGAAGCGTATATCGGCGAACTTTATGCTCAGTTCCTGAAAGACCCCGGATCGGTTGATCCTGATTGGGCTGAGTTCTTCGGCGATTTTGATGACGATGCTCAGGATGCGCTTCGCGACCGCGATGGCGCGAGCTGGTCGCCCCGCGAAACATCTGTCGTCGGCGGTGGGAACGGCAATGGCAATTTGACGATGTCGGATGCCACGGCGGGCTTAACGCAGGCACCGCCGGTTCAGGGGCAGTATATGCAGGTGGCGGCCGCCGCGCCGGACCAGATTCGCCAAGCGACAACGGATTCGCTGCGCGCCCTAATGCTCATCCGGAACTATCGCGTCCGTGGACATCTGCACGCCAATCTAGACCCCCTAGGTCTGGTCGAAAAAATTTCGCATTCGGATTTGGACCCGACGAGTTACGGGTTTACCGAGCGCGATATGGACCGGCCGATCTTCATTAACTACGTCCTTGGTTTGGAAACGGCGTCGGTCAAGCAGATCGTCAAGGTCTGTGAAGAAACCTATTGCGGGAATGTCGGTGTCGAATTCATGCATATCCAGGTGCCGGAGGAAAAGGCCTGGATTCAGGAGCGCATGGAGAGCCGGCGCAACCATACTGATTTCACGGATTTGGGAAAACGCACCATTCTGCAGCGTTTGACCGAGTCGGAAACTTTCGAGATGTATCTCGACCGCAAACACAAGGGTACCAAGCGGTTCGGTCTCGATGGCGGTGAATCCGTTGTTCCGGCGATTGAACAAATTCTTAAGCGTGGCGCTCAACTCGGTATCGACGAACTGATCGTGGGTATGCCGCACCGGGGACGTCTAAATATTCTCGCCAACGTGATGAATAAGCCCTACAGGGCAATCTTCTCTGAATTCGCCGGCAATGCGTCGGTTCCAGACGTTGGATATGGGTCCGGCGACGTGAAGTACCATCTTGGCACGTCTTCCGACCGCGAGTTTGATGGCCGTACCGTTCATTTATCCCTGGTCCCCAACCCGAGCCATTTGGAAGCGGTGAACACCGTGGTGCTCGGGAAGGTCCGCGCCAAGCAGCGTCAGCGCGGCGATGTCGACCGCGAGAAGGTCATGGGATTGTTGTTACACGGCGATGCGGCATTTCCCGGTCAGGGCATCGTGCCGGAAACGTTCGATCTATCGCAACTGCGTGGATACAAGACCGGTGGTACGATCCATTTTATCGTCAATAATCAAATTGGTTTTACAACCAGTCCATCCCATTCCCGTTCGTCACCCTATTGCTCGGACGTCGCGAAGATGGTTTCGGCACCGATTTTCCATGTAAATGGGGATGACCCAGAAGCCTGCGTTCACGTTGCGCGGATGGCGACGGAGTATCGGCATAAATTTAAGAAGGACGTGGTTATCGACCTTTGGTGCTATCGGCGTCATGGTCATAACGAGGGCGACGAACCAGCCTTCACGCAGCCGAAAATGTATCAAAAAATCGCCAAACAACCGACCACACGGCAAATATATGCGCAAAAACTGGAAGCGGAAGAGGTGATCGAGCCGGGAGACGCCGACGCAATCGTCGGGCGCTTCCAAGAACATTTGGATCAGGAATTCGAGAGCTCTCACGCCTACAAGCCGAATAAGGCAAATTGGCTCGAAGGGAAGTGGGAAGGTTTGAGCATGGCGACGGGGGACGCGCGTCGTGGCGATACGGCCGTTGAGATGGATGTGTTGCGCGAAATCGGTCATGCGTTAACTGAACTGCCCCGAAACTTCGTTGCGAATAGCAAAATTACGCGCCAACTCAATACGAAACGAAAGATGTTCGAAAGTGGTGAAGGGATTGATTGGGCGACCGGCGAGGCATTGGCGATTGGCTCCCTTCTGGTCGAATCGACGCAGGTGCGTTTGTCCGGCGAAGACTGCCGGCGCGGCACGTTCAGCCAGCGTCACGCCGCTCTAATCGATCAGGAAACCGAAGAAGACTATATTCCGCTGAACAATATTCACTTCGGTCAGGCGCCGTTTGAAATCATCGATAGCCCCTTATCGGAATTTGGCGTCCTCGGCTTCGAGTACGGCTACAGTTCCGCCGAACCCCATGCGTTGGTCATGTGGGAGGCACAGTTTGGTGATTTCGCCAACGGCGCCCAGGTGATTATCGATCAGTTTATTTCGTCCGGTGAGCATAAATGGCTTCGGATGAACGGACTGGTCATGCTCTTGCCGCACGGTTACGAAGGCCAGGGACCGGAACATTCCTCCGCGCGGTTGGAACGGTATCTCCAGCTTTGCGGGGATGACAATATGCAGGTTTGCAACCTGACGGCGCCGGCGAATTATTATCACGCGCTCCGGCGACAGGTTCACCGGAACTTCCGCAAGCCTTTGATCCTGATGACGCCGAAATCGTTGTTGCGTCACAAGCGATGCGTCTCAAGGCTTGATGAGTTCGGCCCTGGCACCACCTTCCACCGCGTGTTGTGGGACGATGCGCAGATCACTGGGGGTTTGAAGGCGGACAAGGATATCCGCCGCGTCGTAATGTGCACCGGCAAGGTTTATTTCGATCTGTTGGAAGAGCGTGAAAAGCGCGGTATCGACGATATATATTTGATGCGGCTTGAGCAGATCTATCCTTTCCCCGCGAAGGCGTTGCGCGAGGAATTGGGACGCTTCAAGAATGCCGAAGTGGTTTGGTGTCAGGAAGAACCCGAGAATATGGGCGCATGGACTTTTGTCGACCGCCGGCTGGAGTCGCTGATGGTTGAGCTTGGCATGAATCCAAACCGCCCTCGTTATGTTGGGCGCCCGGATGCGGCCGCGCCGGCAACTGGCCTTATGCAGCGCCATTTGCAGGAGCAAGCCAAGCTTGTGGACGAAGCGCTGATATTGCCCGCGAAACCGAAGGCCCGCCGCGCGACGCGGCAGCGAAAAACCAAGAAATCGAGCTAGTATCTCGCCGATCGAAAGGTCATGACATGACAGTCGAAATTACGGTTCCCACGCTTGGCGAATCGATTACTGAAGCCACGGTTTCCCAATGGTTCAAGAAAGTCGGTGAGAGCGTCGCCGTCGACGAGCCGATTTTGGAACTCGAAACCGATAAGGTAACCATGGAGGTGCCCGCGCCGTCGGCGGGAGTGCTAACGGAAATCTTGGCCGATGACGGTGCGAATGTTGGGGTTGGCGCGATTTTGGGCAGTATTGCCGAAGGGGATGCGCCAGCAGTTCCGGCTGCCTCACCGGCACCCGCTGCCGAGGCCGCACCTGTGCCCGAACCAGCCGCGCCCAAACCGGCCGCGCCTGCCACACCGGAACCGGTGACCGCGGGTGCGCTTTCACCTGCGGTGCGCAAGTTGGTCGAGGAGCACAATATTGATGCGCGCCAAATAAAGGGATCCGGACCAAAGGGACGTTTGGTAAAGGGTGACGTTCTCGCCTATCTGGAAAGCCGGCCCGCGCCGGCCGCCGCCAAACCGACCGCCTCCGCCGCGGCACCGGCAGCGACAATAACACCGGTCTCGGAATTACCTGAACGCGCGTCGGACCCCCGTGGCGAGGAAATTGTCCGCATGTCGCGCTTGCGGCAGCGTATCGCGGAACGGCTCAAGCAGGCGCAAAACAATGCGGCCATGCTATCGACGTTCAATGAAGTCGATATGGGCGCGCTGATCAAACTTCGTTCGGAATACCGCGACAAGTTCGAGAAGAAGCACAATGTCCGGCTTGGGTTCCTGTCGTTCTTCGTGAAAGCCGCCATCATCGCCTTGAAGGAAATTCCCGCCGTCAATGCGGAAATCTATGGCGATCAGTTGATCTATAAAAATTACTACGATATCGGCGTCGCGGTCGGGACCCCGCAAGGCTTGGTCGTCCCGGTGTTGCGCGACGCGGACGGATTAAGTTTTGCCGGGATCGAGGGAAGTATTGCCGATTTTGGCCGCCGTGCGCGCGATGGAAAATTGACAATTGCCGAAATGACGGGCGGCACCTTCACGATTTCAAATGGCGGTGTGTTCGGATCATTACTGTCGATGCCGATTTTGAATCCGCCGCAATCCGGCATCCTCGGTATGCATAAAATTCAAAAACGCCCGATGGTCGTCGGCGACGAAATCAAGATCCGCGACATGATGTATTTGGCGCTATCCTACGACCACCGCATCGTCGATGGCCGCGAAGCGGTAACGTTCCTGGTTCGTATGAAGGAATGCCTGGAAGATCCGCAACGTCTGCTGATCGACGTCTAAATAGAGTCAAAGACGCCTTCTTGTGCGTCGCCGCTGCTCGCCAACGCGGCAAATTACCTGCGCGACCGTGAGTTGACGGCGTAGCGCGGTTCCGTAATCGACGAAGTTGCTGGTTCGAGGCGCCGTATTCAGCCCCGCCGAAGGAATGCCGGCGGGCTGGATGCCGGCGATCGAAAGCATCGATTCCAGGGAAATCGGCGCGGTCGTCATGACTCGTCCCCGGCGGTGGCTCGAGGCGACCGTTACACCGACGACTTCACCGGCTTCGTTGAGGGCTGGCCCGCCGCTCAACCCGCCCAGCGTATCTGTTGCCGGGACGCGGCGGCCTTCGGCCCATGCCACGACGGGTTCGGTATGCCGGTAGCGGCCCGTCGTACGCATATTAAGCCGGCCAAGCAATGAAGATGATACTTGACCGGGCTCGCTTTGCGGAAACCCGAAATGGAAGCCCTGCTGCTTAACCCGCAACGGTGCGGCAGAAATCGACAAGGATTGCGCGCCACGGCGGCTCCACAATACGGCCATATCGGCACGCGGATGAGGGAGAACACGCGAGACCTCGACCGCGCGCCCTTTTGCGATAACGAGCCCAACCTTGTCGCAGCCATCGACGACATGACGTGCGGTCAACCAAACACCGTCCTCGCGGATCGCGAAAGCGGTTCCGGTACTGTTCGATTTGGCGTCCGTTTCGATCGTGAAAAGCGGGTCTCGAGACGATGCTCTGGGAAGGGTGGGGCCCGCTGGAATTTCTGGCCCGCGTTCTCTGTCTGGTAACATTGGCGGTAGGCGGAAGTTTGGCGGGCGTTCGAAAGGTACGTCGCTCTTTTCCTCGAAATAACCACTCCCAAATTGGAAAGCGACAATAAGCAAAAGGATGAACCAGCCCTTTTTGAAGCCGCCTGACATATCAACCAGAAACGGCGGCGGCGGTGATCGCGGCGACGGCGAGTTTCACCGCGGACAATAAAATTGCGGCGCCGATTTCGCCGTCGACGATCCGCGCTGGTAGATCCTTAAGAAGAAAATCGATGAGCCGATAGACGATTAGAAGGATGACGATTGTCACGCCGCCCCAAACGAGGATATCGATGACGCTTACGCTGACGGCCATGCTGAAGGCAAGTGGTATTGCGAGACTAAGGATGGCGCCGGAAAGCGCGATTGCCGCCGCCGTATTCCCCTCGCGTACGAGCTTAAGCTCCGGATATGGGGTTATCCATTCATAGATTATGACACCGCCAATCAAGATCGACAGCGTTACGGCAAAATGAAGGATTAATACAGGCAGCCCCGATCCCAAACTAGTCATCATCGCGTCCATGACAGATTACTCCGCATATTCCTTTTCGAAGGCCCAAACGTCATCGAATCCCATGAGCTTGGTCATCTCCGCGAAGGGGTAGAGTTGGTCGACCACCGCATGACTGTCGCCATCCCGCGCCATCGCACCGTAGACATTTTCGAAGGCCTGTGCGGCTGCCAGAAAAGCGGTGCCGGGATAGATCGCGATACTGAAACCGATTTCCTGCAGGCGCGCATGGCTCAGCATCGGCGTCATCCCGCCGCCATCCGCCATATTGGCCAATTGTGGCGTATCGAAGCTATCGCAGATTTTCTCCATTTCCGCTTCGCTTGTCGGTGCTTCAATGAACAGAACATCCGCGCCTGCCTCTGCATAGGCCTCACCGCGCCGCAGAGCTTCGTCCAAACCCAGGGACGCCCGCGAGTCGGTCCGCGCGATGATAAGTGTGTCGTCGTGTTGCCGGCTGTCCACGGCGACCTTGATCTTGCGGACCATATCTTCGGTCGGTATGACCTTCTTGTCTGGTGTATGGCCGCACTTTTTTGGAAATTCCTGGTCTTCGATTTGAATGCCGACCGCCCCGGCGGCCTCGTAACCGCGGACGGTTTCGCGAATATTAAGCAACCCGCCATAGCCCGTATCGGCATCGGCGATTAACGGCGTGGTCGTCCCGCCGGCAATTCGCGAGACACGGTCAAGCATTTCCGTATAGGACGCGATGCCGGCGTCCGGTAGGCCGAGATAGGAGGCGACCGCGCCGAACCCGGTCATGTACAACGCTTCGAACCCCTTGCGGTCCGCCACACGCGCGGAAATCATTTCGAACACGCCGGGCGCGACCAGCAATTTGTTGGATTTAATTCGCTCGCGCAGTGAAATTGCGGGTTTCTCGTTCATGGGTTGCTCCTTATTTGATTATCGCCTCGTCGCGCATAAATAGGTGATCTGCCCGGTTGCGAGGCGCTGTTTGTCGTGGCTGGCGACGAAGTCGGAAAGTGTGCCAGCATTCTCCATGTCGCGGACCTGGCGACACGCTGATTCCAATTCTTCCGGCGGTGCGAGGGACCAAACCGAATCACCATCGCGCCATACCGGGTCCAAGGGGCCGAGCCGATCGAAATAGGCATCGCCTTGCAACGTTTCCGCCCAAGGTACGATCGGTTCCTCGACCGCGAAACCAGCTTCCTCAAGCATTGTGCGCTGTTTCTCGACGGGTGCCGTTCGTTGGCTGCATGCCGCAATTGCTTCGGGGATCAGTCGGTTGAACCAAAATCCCTGACGGAGTTGATCGCGGGTGCATACGCCGATGACCAACGCGCCGCCCGGTCGAAGGATGCGGGCAAATTCTTCGAGCACGTGCTGTTGCGCCGGATAACCATCTGCCTCGTTATCCGGTAGGTGATGCAGGACCAAATTATTCAGAACCGCGTCGGCCGCGCCATCGCTTACGGGGATCATTTGAATCGATGCCCGTAGAAACGACGTCTCGCCTGATCGGTTTTTGCGCCGCGCCGCTTCGAGCATGCCCACGCTGTAATCCAGTGCGACGATATTCGGTATATGGTCCTGTAGGGCCGCCATATAGGCACCGGTACCGCAGCCGGCATCAACCAACTTCATTCTTTCAAAAGGTGTTTCGCATCGGGACAAGCCATCGAGCACGATTTGGAGTCCCACGGGGCGTCGCGTCCCATCATAGGTGCGAGAAACCCGGTTATAATCCTCGTAGCTGCTCATGGTTTAGAAACGGCTTGGATCGCTTGCGTGAATTCGATATGGACGCCGAACGTTGCCTTCGGGTCGACTTGCAGGGTGTTTCCGGTTCGTCGATAAGCAACGCTATTTCGTGTGAGTAATGTTTCGGTAAGCGCTATGTCGCGCACGGATATTCCGAATGCCGCGAAGTGCGGCCTATCGCTTCCCGGTGATGGCGCGCCGAAACGTGATTCAAAATGATCTGGTGCCAGGATGGATACATCGCCTCTTGCGGTTTGGACGCGCAAGGCGCCGTCATGTGTTGACCGCGCGGCGTTGCCTTGCAGCGCTTCAAGGGTGCGGGATAAATCCGTAGGGTCTTCGGCAACCATAACCGTTTCGGTGACAGCCAGTGCGCCATTTTCGTGGTTTTGATATTCCGGTTTCCAGAAATATTCAGGCGCGTGTTGCTGACAGGTAAAAAATACGGCATCCGGTATCGATGGTTCCGTAACGAAGGCTAATGAAAACCCAACCGTAACCTTTTCGCCCTCGGGGAGGGTTGCCTTCCGCTCGAAATGAAAGACGTCGTAAGTCTGTAGCTTTTTCGCTAAAAATTCTGCCCTGTCGCCGTCCGCGTCATGACCTTCGAAGACGAGCATCGACATGCCTTCGCGCCGGGTGAGAAACGCTCTGTTGTAATCACCAAAGCTAAATTTCTTATCCGTGGCGGAAGAAATTTTTGAATTGTCGACGATTGCCAGCAATTCCAGGAAGTTGCCCTGAAGCTGAACAAGACTGTTTCCGGTACCAAATGGGTGCGCTGCGGGCGGTGTTGTGGTGAACCCGAGCGTGGCATAGCGGTCGCGCGCTAGCTCCAAATCCGAAACGCACAAGACAAGGTGATCGATACCGCGGTTCATTTCAGGGCCTTTCGGGTTTTTTGCCGCGCGAGAATTCCGCCAATAACTCTTCGTGCCGAAGCCCGCTTTGCAACGGTGCGCCGGCTATAGGCACAACGTTGAAGTTTGCATTGTAACAGTAATGCGAAAGACCGTGCTTGTCGGTTACCTTCAATCGTTGAATGCGCGTACCGGACCCCGCCTGGTTTGGACCCGTAAGGTTGACCGAAACCTGTTTTACCTTCGATCCCATGATCTCGATTTCGTGGCAGTCGTTTAGCATCGCGACCGCTGCATCCAAGAATGCCGGTGTTCGCATGATTTGATCTGAGTTGTCGATTTCACGGCCAAAATCCGCAACCAGAACCTGGTCAGGCTTCGCCTTATCGATCAAACGTGCGAGCGAAATCGTCACGTCGCCAACGATATAATCTAAGCCGCCACGTTGATTGGTTTCGGAATGGTGATAACTGTAATGGCTTCCTATCCCGAAGCAGGAACGAATTTTCGGCACATAAGACACTTCGCCCATCGCGCGTCGAAGGGCGCTTAAATATGTCAGGGTAAGCGTGAACACGCAAAACAAACGCAAATCGGCTTCGGGGCCTTTTTCCTCATTCCAGACGTAGAAACCGTCACCGGTGGTCGAACGCGCCAAGGTTAGGGGTATGTTTTGCCGACGTGCCGTCTCATCCGCGATATTCAGGGCGAATTCCAACGCCGCGAGCTGGCTCGCCTGCTCCTCGGGTGAGAACAGGGAAAATCCGACGGCGTCGATTAGGAATACGGCGCGCTGACCAGTCTTGGTGACCGCGAATTGCGAGAATATACGGTCGACTGACGCGACGCTCACCGAATCCGGCTCGGTTCCGATTGGACGTTCGAGGTAGAGCTCCATGGGTTGAACTTCGAGTGCTTTCGCCACCGCATTAAACGTCGCTTGACCCATGATACGGTCGCCGGAAAACACGCGGCGATGTACGTTTCCGTCTCGGTAAAGCCGAACCATTGGGATGCTCAGGACCTCCATGCCGCGCGGCGATGGTGTCCAGCCAATGAGAGCGTTACTGCCATAACTCCAAAGGCCGAGCAGGGCATTGTTCAGATAGTTAAGCGTTGCGTGCGTCGAGTCGCGATCGCCGTTGGTTTGCATCGATCTAATGGAGCCGTTGGGGTGGTCGGTCGGTCAAAATAATCGTCCGCCATTCGGAACCGGCGAGGAGGGCTGTATCATGACGACTTCGCTATCCTCATCGGGAAATCCGAGGACAAGAATTTCCGACATGAATTTTCCTATTTGTTTTGGTGGAAAATTGACCACCGCGGCAACTTGGCGACCAACCAAGCCGTCCAGCGTGTAATGTTTTGTAATTTGCGCCGATGTCTTCCGTTCGCCGATTTCGGAGCCAAAATCCACCCGTAGTTTGAATGCCGGCTTGCGCGCCTCGGGATAGGGTTCCGCTCGGACAATCGTACCGACGCGGATATCGACTTTCAGAAAGTCGTCGAAACCTATCTCCGTCATGTCGTTCTCTTTAGTGCCGATGGGGGGTGATATCGAAATTATGCGGGCGAAGGGGATTGTTGCGTTTCCGCAGTCTGACGCCGCCGACGGTTTGACGGCAATAGCGAGATGAGACGCTCGGCACGTCGCAAATTCTTGTCGAGCGCGGCCATCGTGCGTGACATGTCCTCACTCTCATCGTGCTGCCAGGCCTGCAGCGTCGCAAGCCACACTGCCACGAGGCCTTTCACAATCAAACAATGGTTAGGGCCGGCGGTATTGATTTCCGCCGCTTCGAGCATCCACCGCATGGAACTGTCGAGATCGGTCGCTAGGCAAAGCGCCAATACCGGGTCGCGTCGCAATGCCTTTAAAATGTCAGTGACCGCATCGCGATTTTCGGCCAGCACGTCAAATCGGCGCATTAATACGTCAAAGAGACGGTCGCGCGGGCCATCTTCTTCGTCGAATGCGAATTTTGCACTAAGTACCGAGGTATCGATGGAAGCGAAATATGCTTTCAGAATTGCTGTTTTCGATGGGTAAAGTGCGTGCAATTCAGCAATCGAGAGGCTCGATGCCTTGGCAATGTCCCGCAGGGACACCGATGACCAATGAGTCGCCGCCGCAAGTTCCAGCGCGGCTTTAATGACTTGCTGTGGTCGATCCGCCTTTTTTACCATTTTTTGTACCTGATCCGAGATATCTCGTTTCCCAAGGAAGTCGATAATACGCGGTCCGCGCGGTTTTTCAATCAATGGCGGCGAAAGCCTCTCAATTCAGGTGCTTGACGGTGTTAGTGATCGAAGGGTCGAGGTCCCTGGATGGCTGGGTGTTGCGCGGTATCAATATTACCTTCTAGTCGGTAAGTTGAGTGGCCTTAGACACCAAGGATCGTTCCCTAAACCGTGCCCCCCGACAGTATCGAAACTCTGTTCGAACGTTATGGCCCTTTCTACAAATGGCTAGCGACGATTACGTGTCTGGTTGGCATCATGACGATGACGCTCGGTGCCACGACGGTGAATGTCGCCTTTCCCGCCATTATGGGAACGTTCGGGATTGGGCGGGATCAGGCCCAATTGATTTCGACGGGCTATTTCGCGGCGCAAACCGCCGGTATGCTTCTCAGCGCTTGGCTGGTTTTATCCTTTGGGGAACGGCGGAGTTTCACGCTCGCGGTAATTGCATTTCTCATCGGGTCGGCGATGAGTGGTGCCGCGAACAATACGGAGAGCTTGTTGCTTGGAAGGATCATGCAGGGCCTTTCCGCGGGTATCGTGCAGCCGCTTGGCATGGCCGTGACCTTTAAGGTTTTCCCACGCGATCAAAAGGGTCTCTCCATGGGTATATTCGCCATGGGCAACGTTCTGGCGCCGGCTCTTGGACCGACCTTGGGGGGGATCGCGATCGACCTGTTTAGTTGGCGTTACATATTCCTTTTGACCTTGCCGACCGCATTTCTTGCCTTGATCGTCGGCAATCTGTTTTTGCCTAGCAGACTTATGCCGAAGAAAATTCCCCGCTTCGATTTTTTTGGCTTTGGCATGCTTTGCGCTTCGTTGGTCGGTTTGCTGCTTGGCTTTAGCTATGGACAGCGGCTTGGATGGACGTCGAACGAAATTATACTACTCTTCAGCATGGGTATTGGCTCCGGCATTGCCTTCGTTCTACGGCAGATCTATGCCGAAAATCCGCTTGTTAACGTTAAGGTATTCGCCAGCGCTCAATTCACGGCCGCCGCGAGCATCGGTTTCTTTACCGGCGCCGCGATGTTCTCGTCATTCTTCTTGATGCCTTTGTTTACGCAGCAAATTCAGCATTTTTCCGCCATCGACGCTGGTATGTTGATGGTGCCGGCGGGACTTTCCTTGCTGGTCTTGTTTCCAATCGTTGGCCGTCTTTCCGACTTCGTGCCCGCCTATATGATGATTTGCCTTGGCATGGTCATTTTTTCCGTGGCCTTTTTCAACTTGTCGACCGCCGATGTGAATACGCCGTTTTGGACGTTGGTATGGTTTACACTGTTGGTTCGCATGGGGGTCGCTTGTACTCGTTCGGTCGTGAATTCCGAGGCATTGAAATCACTGCCCCCTGATCTGGTCACCCAAGGGTCGAGTTCCGTGAATTTCGTGCGCCAACTTGGTGGAACGATCGGCACGAACTGTCTTGTGGTATTTTTGGAGTTACGCATCCCCTTCCACGGGGACGCTTTTGCCGCGATGCAGACCGGGGCAAGTGAAACGACGCGTGAAATGCGCAACCGTTTGGTACAAATCTTGAGCGAGGCAGGTGTTTCCGAGCCTTTGCGGGATTCCGGAGCGTTTCACTATTTGGGTGATGTAATTTACGCTCAGGCGAGCACATTGGGATTCCAAGACGCCTATTTCTTGCTTGCCCTCGTAGCGGCGGCAGGCCTCATACCCGGCTGGATATTGGCACGGGCCAGTAAGCGTGCGCGCATTCCGACATAACGGGTCAGAGCTCCCTTCCGGCCGCTAATCGCCCGCGAGCTCCCGGCTACGGCTGGTCGCGGCGGCAATCGCGCGGGTCATGAGTGGCTTTAGCCCATCTTCGGCCATCAGAACTTTCAAAGCTTCAAGCGTCGTGCCGCCTGGACTGGTAACGTTTTCGCGGAGCTGTGCCGGCGGGTCCTCACTGCTGAGGGCCAACTGCCCAGACCCGGCAACGGTCGTCAACGCAAGTTGATCTGCAAGGTCGCTAGGTAGGCCGGCGGCGACGCCAGCCTCGGCCAAACATTCTATCAACAAGAAGACATAGGCCGGGCCGCCGCCGGAAACAGCCGTGACGGCATCAATCAGTGCCTCGTCCTTAACGGTGACGGCTTCCCCAACGGATTGCATCAGATCCTGACAAAGCGCCGATTGGCCTTCGCTGACATGGTTATTCGGGCACAGTACAGTGATTCCCTGCCCAATCGCGGCCGGCGTGTTGGGCATGGCGCGAATGATCGCGGCGTCGTCGCCGAGATGGCTTTCGAAATAGCCGATCGTCTTTCCCGCCGCGATCGATAGAAATACCGTGGCCTTGCCGGAAAATTTTGCATAAGCCGGCGCGACATTGTCCATCTGCTGTGGCTTCACGGCAAAGACGATAACTTCCGGGTCAAGGTCCGCCGGTAAGCTTGCACTATCGGCGTATATTCTGACGCCGGTATCGCTTTGAAATTCCGGTGCTCCGGCGGGCTCGATTACGCTTACACCCGCCGCCGCGATACCCGAACCGCGCCAGCCGGAAAGCATGGCGCCACCCATCTTGCCGCAACCAACGAGCAGCAAGGGTCGTGTCATTTTCTGTGTCATGAATGAGAGCTTCTCAGGCCTCGCCGATGGGGTCAAGCATCGTCGCTTCGATGGCTTGGCTCGCGTTGTATCCGGCCCACAAAACATATTGAAACGCCGGATAGAAACGTTCGCATTCATTGACGGCGATTTCGACGAGATCTTCGAGCTGTTCCGCGCTAACGCCATTCCATCCACGAGTCAGCATCGTGTGCCGGAACATCGGCGTGCCGGCTTCCGAACACAGCTCGAAATGACCGAACCACATCCGTTCGTTAATCTGTGAAAGAAGCTCGTTTATTTCGGTTCGCTTTTCCGGCACCACTTTCATGTCGAGAGAACAGGTGTAGTAGAGCGCCTTCACTTCATGCCGCCAGACAAAGAACATTCGATAGTCGCACCAGCGGCCCGACATCTCGACAAGAAGTTCGTCTTCGCTGGAACGGTCGCAAAGCCATTCGTTGGAACGAACGATATCTTCCATCACATCGAGCGGGTTGCTGTACGAGTCGTAATCTTCAGCGGTCATAAAGGTCATTCGAACACCTTCCTTCGGCCGCGGGGGAGGTTCTGCATGGGGTCAGAATCAAGATCCGACGGAATCATAACGCCTCCCGCAAAATACGACATTTTGTAGTATAGACCGTCACCACACCACAACACCTAGATTGCCATAAGGGATTCGGCACAAGCAAGTGGTTATGCGGAAATTCGTAAAAAAGTTTTCGCTTCAATAATCGAGCGCGCAAACCGTAATGTTTGGTCGGTGTTTTTTTAGGTCTCTCGGGCGCTCTGTGAAGGAGGTTTGGTGCTGCTTTCCTTCGATTTTCGGGCCCGTTTTGGTTTGGTGGCCATTTTCGGGCGATTTGCGAGAGCCGCTTCCAGGGCGGCTACCCGTATTTCCAGCGCTTCTTGCTCGATTCGCGCTTTGGCGGCGACATCTTTGACGGCCTCGAATTCTTCGCGTGGCACCAGGTCCATATCGGCGAGGAGTCGTTCGATTCGCTGCTTTACGAGCGCTTCTACTTCCTCACGTACGCCCGATAGCGCGCCGACCGCGCCGTTGGCGACCCGCGCCAGGTCGTCGAGAAACCGATTTTCCACCTGCATGATATGCCTCGTTATCGTTCCGTCACGAATGATATAGCCAAGATATGGCGATAGTTTGACCTTTCCGCAACCCGCCTTGCGGCCATGGGTTGCCCATGCCTATAAGGGGGCTTGTCGTGAACTGGAGAATACGATGATCTTGGTGACCGGCGGGGC
>JAJFJC010000315.1 GCA_021774385.1 Alphaproteobacteria bacterium | reverse complement strand
CGACCCTGTCGGCTCGCGTCCGATCCGAGACCACAGCACCGGCCCAATTCGTTCCAAGGCAAGCGTCAGGGTGAAGACTTTCGACACGCTTTGAATGGAGAAGGGTTCGTCAGCGTCGCCAGCGCTTACGGTTTCACCATCGCAAGTCATGATGGAAATGCCGAATTTTCTAGGGTCGATATTGGCCAATGCCGGAATATAATCCGCTACCCGGCCCGAACCGATCCGGTCTTTCACGTCGTGGCAGACCTCGGCGACAATCTCGGATAATTCTTGTGGCAACGGCACCTCCCACCCTTAGGCACTTATATTACCTTGTCCGACGACAAAATTTTTATCAAAACGATCCCTATTGGACGGATTTGCAAGCGCAATACGGCGATAGCATTCTATCGTTGGACAAAGCCTGCCGACGCACGCCGACAACAAAGGTGCGACACCGCTAAGTGGCGCTAGTTAAGACGCGTTGCTGAGACCGAAGGATGGGCGCAGCCGGACACCAATCCAAGTGCCCACCAGCGCCGCGACGATCCAAAGCCAGCCATGCACGCTGGTCGATGCGATACCGGAGAAGAACGCGCCGATATTACAGCCAAAGGCAATACGCGCACCGTACCCCATCAACAACCCGCCCAATACCGCGGCCGCAAGCGATCTTGTCGGAATCTTAAAACTCGGCGCATAGCGCCCGGCCAGCCCCGAAGCAATCAGTGCACCGAGCAAGATGCCCAGATTCATGACCGACGTATCATCGGTGAGAATACTGCTGTTCAGCGCCTTTTCGGTAAAGCCACCGGTCCAAAACCAAACACCGGCGGGATCCCAACCTAGAAATTTCGCGACCTTCGCGCCCACGAGCGTAAATGCCCATGTGATCGACCAGGGGTAACCCGCGACGATCATCGAAACCCAGTTCAAAACCGCCAACGCCAACGCACCCCAAAGAATAGGCCAACCGCCCGTTACGAAACGCCGCCAACCGAGACAGTCAGATTTCAGCTCTGAACGTTTGCCCCAGCGCCGCAGGACTTCGGATAGAATCAGAAATATAACCAATTGCAATACCAATGCCGCCGACCAGCCGATTGCATCGCCCAGGGCAATTCCCGGCACGCGCGGGGTGGAGACCCACCATTGCATATGGAGGCTGGCCCAAAACGATCCCGTGACGAACGCTGCCAACGTGATCAGCATACGGATACTGCCACCGCCAACAGTGAAGAGCGTTCCCGATCCGCAACCGCCGCCCAACTGCATGCCCAAGCCAAACATAAAAGCGCCCGCAGCGACCTGTACGCCGACCGGTGCTATGGCACCGCTGACGGAACGCCCAAACACGACACCCTCCGCCAGCGCAGGCGCAAATAGTACGGTCGCGACCGCGAGCATCAACAATTGCGCCCGCACACCGGACACATCGCGCGCCACGATCATGCGGCGATAGGCCGAGGTAAAACCGAAAGCGGCGTGATAAAGGACCAACCCCATCAGCGCACCGATGCCGAACAAGGTGGCAATACGCCAACCGTTTAAGGCAATGAGATAGACAAAAACCCCAAGCAGGACAGCCCCGGCGGCAACGACACATTTTTGTATCGGATATCCGGTGCTTTCCATTGTCGCGACCGTGGAGATGGCGCCAACTCCGCGCTTAGCCGCCGGTCGCCTGTTTCACGATCTTTTCCCAAATGGCGTCCAGTTCGGCGGCCATCGTGTCAAGATCGGCGCTGCCATAGGGTGCGAAAACGGCGGTCGGTTTGCGATAGGTCAGCGACGCCTTACCGTCGGCGTTTTCGGTCACGTAGAAACGCAGCGGCGCCTCGATACCGGCGGGTATACTGGCCTTGAGCATACGCACCGCGAAGTCGTTGCGATAGACGCCAATCACCAGATTTCCTGGGATCTTGATCCCGCGCCCCGAGGCGCCGCGGCTCGCGCTTGCCCGAGTCACAACGAACATACCGTTCGCCTTGACCGCGTCCTCAAGCTTGTCCCACAGCGCTTTGAACCCTAACTGGGTCTTCACGGTATGCGTTCCAGGGTAAGGTGCTGGGTTGGCTGCGGCTGCCGGATATGCCAACACCAATGCGAACAGTGCCGACGCGAAAATTGCCACGGATTGTGTCCTGCGAAACATGCGCAATATCTCCTCGAAGCGCGTGATTACTCGACCCACTATAGCGTGTCGGGACACCGCAGACCGCTCAACAAGACGTGATTATCGGGCGAGGCCGTTACCAGTGGAACCGATCCATCGCGTAGGTCGGCGTCTGGCCTTCTTGTTCGTATAATTTGCGCAACCGAGCGCTGTCGAGCGTTTTACCATCGGTCAGCCCAATATCATGGCCATGGATGCCGCTCGCAACGAACAGAGAATCAATTCCCGCACCGTTCGCGCCACCAATATCATGATAGAGGGAATCGCCAATCGCCAATACCGGTCGCGCCGACGGTTCATGGGCCAGCGAAATTTTGTAAACCGGTGCATGCGGCTTGCCGCGATAATCGACCCGGCCACCGAGTTCTTCGTAACGTCGCGCCGTGGTGCCAGGACATATTGCGAGACTGCCATCCGGCGCGACACTAACGAAATCCGGGTTCGCGCAGATCATCGGCAATCCGCGTTCCGCTGCACTTTTCAGGAGCGGCTCGTAATCGTCGACGCTCAACGCACCGCTTCGCGTCCCCGCATTCAAGATGAATGACGCCGCTTCGATATCATCGGTATCGATCAAATCAAGCCCATCGAGAATTCGCTTATCGCCATCCCACGTTAACAAATAGCAATGTTTCCCCAGCGCCGCGTAGAACGGATCCTTTCGTTCATGCAGCGCCCGCCAAACGGTTTCACCGGATGTCACACAATGATCATAGCATTGGGTGTCGAACCCCATCGCCGCCATGCGCGGCGCCGTTACCGACAGCCGTTTCCCCGAATTGGACAAGATGACGATTTTCTTGCCCCTGGCCCGAAGCGCCCGTAGCGCCTCAATCGCACCTTCATGCGGCGACTCGCCGTCATGCAAGACACCCCATTGGTCGACGAGAAACAACGCATATTGATCCGCGACCTCGGACAGGCCGTCGATAATCCGTATTGTCATGAACTATAAATCCGCGAACGCTTCCGCGTCCTCATCTTGGAACTCCGCAGGAGGATCCTTGCTGAGTCGGGGTTCGCCAAATAGATAGCCTTGCCCGAAATCGATACTGTAGTCGAGAAGTTCGACGAGCATTTGTTCCGTCTCGATTTTCTCCGCAATCAGGTCGATGCCAGCGGCGTCCATTGTTTGCTTTATAGCCCCCACGCCGGCCAATCCACCGTCGCTATCCTTTAAACTCTGAAGCAGTTCGCCCTCGATTTTCACGAACTGCACGTTCTTGTCGATAAGATTGTTCAGATCGAATTGTAAATCGGTCACTTGATCCATGGAATACCGATACCCAACCGCCGCCAAGCGGTGCAGATCATCGATTGCCTCCGGCGCAAGGTTTCGCAAATGTTCCTGAGAAAACTCAAAGACCAGGCTTGGCGCCAGATCGGGGCAACTTTCCAAATAGCTTATAAACTCTTGAAAAAATGAACGGTCCGCCATGGTGTTCGGCGATACATTGCAAAAGAACGCCGTGGAAAAATTATTGCGCTGAGTCCGACGGAGCAATTGTACGCACCGGAACAGCAGCATGTTGTCGATCGCCGTGATCAAATCGTTTTCCTTAGCCACGGCGATATATTGTTCGGGCAAAATCATTGTTTCATCACCGGCACGGATACGGCTGAAACATTCGTAGAAGCGACGTTTTCGCTGCGGCAGACTGACGATCGGCTGAAGGTATAAATCAACCCGGTCCTGCCTCAATCCATCGCGAACGATATCCAAGATCGCCCCTTCATCCAGGGCATTGACTTGCCGGAACTTCTCACCGGTCGAACTCGCCAGCTCAACCGCCGCCGCCGCGCGCGCCTCGGCGGGCAGTTCGGCGGACATAATTTTGGTTCGCGTATCGGCATCGGACGACTGATCCGAGTAGAGCTGCTCGACCAATGAATGCAGAACCTTTACCTCTGCCGCGACTTGCCGAATTCCGACGGCATCGCTGCCTGTCTCCATATGCCCCGCGCGTTCGAGCGCTTCGTAAATCCGCCGCACCTCGTCGCGCGCGCGGGTCAGGTCTTCCCGATTCTGGCCATAGGCCTTGCGCAGTACGGTCATCCGCCGCCGCAGCCGTCGTGTCGCGTCGCGTCGTGATATCCATTCATGTAGAAGGCCGCCGCATAAAAACAAAGCGAAGCCAGACAACATCGCAGTCCATAATTCAGGCCCGCGATCCCACCAGAACAACGCCGCGGCCGCAAAAGCGGAAAATGAGGCGTAACTCGCAGCAATGACAATATGCCATACGATCGGCACGAATTCCGCCTTTCCTCGCGAAGAACATTACGGCGACGTTACGCGGGTGCGGTCCCACGGGCAAGCCCGTCACCGGTGGTCGGCGCCAACCGCATCGGCAACATTATTGAAGCCATCGGCGCGCAGTAGCCCGACGAGTTCTTCCTTGATACGCGGGATCAGGCTGGGGCCGTGAAAAACCAGCGCGGAGTATAGTTGAACGAGACTTGCGCCGGCACGGATCATGGCATAGGCGTCGGCGCCGCTGGCAATACCACCGACCCCAATAAGAGGCAGGTTTCCTTGTGTCAGCTGATACATCTCGCACACCAGATCACGGGTCAGGGGAAATAATGGAACGCCGCTAAGGCCGCCTGTCTCCAGATAATCGCGGCTCTTCAAGCCCGCGGGCCGCGTGATGGTCGTATTCGAGACAATCAAACCATCGACATTTGTCTCGCGTACGGTCGCCGCGATATCTTGCTTATCCTCATTCGTCAGGTCCGGCGCGATCTTGACGAGAAGGGGCCGCGATTCGCCACCGCAGGCGCCGGTCGCGGCGTGCCGCGTTGCGGTAATTAGTCCCGAAAGCTGTGTCCGGTCCTGCAGCGCCCGCAGACCCGGCGTATTCGGAGAGGAAACATTGATAACCAGATAATCCGACAAAGGCGCAAGCCGTTGGGCACCAGCAACATAGTCCGCTTCCGCGTCCTCACTATCCTTGTTGCGCCCAATATTCGCGCCGACAATACCATCGCCACGCTTCCGCAATCGATTCGCCGATATTTCGAGACCCGCGCTGTTGAACCCGTAGCGATTGATGACCGCACCATCTTCTCGCAAGCGAAACAAACGGGGCTTAGGGTTTCCGGGCTGCGGACGAGGCGTCACGGTACCCGTTTCGACAAATCCAAAGCCCAGCCGCAGGGCTCCTGCAAACGCCGCAGCATCCTTGTCGAAACCCGCGGCGAGCCCGATTGGGTTAGAAAATCGCAGGCCCCACAAATTCGTACAAAGCGTGGAATCGTCCGGTTTATCGTCACGCGGGCCAAATCCATGGGCAAGTGCCCATACCGCTAACGCATGCGCGCGCTCCGGATCAAGCAAGCGGAACAAGGGCATTGAAAGATCATATATCGTCATTTAATTGCCACCGAATTTAACGCTGTATGCGGCACGATGTCCTTGCAAACGCCATGCGCGCCAGACGCCTTGGTTGCGCGAGAGGCGAGAACCGTCTCTGCATTTTGCAGATTTTTATTCCCATTACGCGAATTGGTTAAAGTGTCATTCATTGTTCAATTGAGTTTGTTTTATTTTATTACAGATACTTAACATATTTTTACGCAATAAAAATTACCCCTCACTCTGGCACACCTTTTGCGTGATTAAGTGGATTAATGTCTTCGGGGGAAGCTAAATGTCGACGCAAATTACACTACTTCGCAATGCCTTGCCGCTTGATTCGGCAACCAGAAAACTTTCACATCCGGCCAACACGGATCAAATGCATGTTCCGACAAAACCAAGCCTTGATATGCTAACAGCGGGAAGTCGCGCCGGGGGTGTCAGCGTCCAGAAGGCTTGGGAAATCTATATGGCGATGCTTAGAAACATGCCGGTGGAAGTTCGGGACGCATCTTAACGAATAAAACTCGACGTATGTTACCCATAATGGGCCCAATGGTAGAACGTCCCACCTTGGACTAAGCATATCGTGCCGGTTATAGTGCGCCCACGCAAATTGTTGATCAAAAGACACACAGGCGCAGGTTATGGAAGCAGTTACATATGTCGACGGTGAATGGCTTGAGGGCAATCCGCCGCTGCTAGGTGCACGAACGCACGCAACATGGCTATCATCGATCGTATTCGACGGCGCGCGTGCCTTCGAAGGCGTTGCGCCCGACCTTGATCTGCACTGCGAACGGGTCATCCGGTCCGCGCTCGCCTTCGGTCTGGAGCCGAAGTTGACCGCCGAAAAAATCTACGAATTGGCCTGGGAAGGCATCCGAAAATTTCCCGCCAATGCGGAGCTCTATATCCGGCCCCTGTATTGGGCGGAAGAAGGCTGGGTTGATCCTGACCCCAGCAGTACACGCTTCGCTATGACAATTTACCTATCACCGCTGCCGGAACCGACGGGACTTTCGGTGTGTCTATCGACACGGCGGCGGCCCGCTCCCGACATGGCCCCAACCGACGCGAAGGCATCGTGCCTGTATCCGAATGCTTCACGCGCACTGCGCGAAGCTAGTCAACGTGGATTCGGCAATGCCGTATTACGCGACCCACTGAACAATGTTGCCGAACTAGCGACGGCGAACCTTTTCCTCGCCAAGGACGGTATCGTCCATACACCAATTCCCAACGGCACATTTTTGAATGGCGTCACGCGGCAACGGGTCGTGTCGCTCCTTCGCGAAGACGGTATCAAGGTCGAGGAGCGCACCGTCACGGTCTCGGAATTGGAAACCGCGGACGAAATGTTTGCTTCCGGCAATCACGGTAAGGTCCAACCTATAACCCGCTATGAAGATCACAATATGCAGTCAGGCCCGCTCTATAAACGCGCGCGGGAGCTGTATTGGGAATTCGCACACAAGTGACATGCGGGCCGTTATCGTTAATTTTTACGCCAAATTAAGGTTCTTAAAAATATATTGGCCCGCATGAATTGCGAATAACAGGCTGAAACTATGGCGAAACTCGATATGGACGGCCCCTTCAACTTGGAGGACGCCGTTGTCGATAAGGAAGTCGGCGCGGATTTAATAGGTAATTTCGCGCTCGGATTTATCAACGCGAACGGCAAGTTCGTCGTCAAGGCCGTTGGACGCTCCGATCGAGATTTGAACCGCGAAATAAAATCGGCGCGACGGCGTTATTCCGGCGGCCTTCTTGCCAAATTGATGGGCAAAGCCAGCAACCTTGATAAGTTCAAATTTTCGATCGCGGACACGGTGGAAAGCGCCTTTCAGGTCGAACAGCGCGCTTATGAAAATTTTGGCGGCGAGAAAAGATTGCTCAACAAAAAACCGCCGGCACCGCCAAAATAAGCCCCACCTTGGTTTTTTTCAGATCGGGTTTAGGCCGCGCCTAAATCATCACCCGATAAGGCGCGCCGAATAAGGTTTACCGTATCGCCGACGCCGTAAAGGGCAATGAAGGAGCCAAATCTCGGCCCCTGCTCTTGACCGAACAAAATTTCGTAAAGCGCCTTGAACCAGTCTCGCAAAGGCTCGAACTCAAACTGCTTGCCAATTTCATAGACCAGATTTTGAGCATCGGCGGCGCTGACCCCATCGGGTAAGGACTCCAGGCCCGCCACCAACGCCTCCAGTGCGCCCTGTTCCCGCTCGTCGGCCGCACGGTAGCGTTTGTTTGGCTTTACAAAATCCAAATAGTATCGGATAGCGAATCCAACCAAATCGTCGAGTATCGGGTTCGCCTCCGGCGATGCATCCGGCGCGTAACGCGATATGAAGCCCCAAAGCACCGATTTGTCTTCCGTATTGCACGCACTCACGAGGTTGAGCAGCACGTTGAAACTCAACGGCACCTCCTCTCGTGGCGGGTTTCCGTTGTGCACATGCCATACGGCGTTTTTCAACCGCGCCGCATCGTCGTTTTCGCCAAACTTCGCCAATTGGGAAAGATATTCGTCGACATTCTTGGGTATGACGTCGAAATACAGCCTTTTGGCGGCGGTCGGCTTCCCGAACATGAAGTACGCCAGTGAATCCCGAGGCGCATAGGTGAGCCATTCCTCCATGGTCAATCCATTGCCACGGGACTTGGAAATCTTCTCGCCATTTTCATCAAGAAACAGTTCATAGGTATAGGATTCCGGCGGCCGGCCACCGAGCGCTCGGACAATCCGGCTCGACTGCTTGACGGAGTCGATAAGATCCTTGCCGGACATTTCATAGTCAACCGATAGCGCATACCAGCGCATCGCCCAGTCTGGCTTCCATTGCAATTTGCAGTGACCGCCCGTAACAGGCGTTTCCACCTTTTTGCCGTCTTCGCGCTGGTAGACGATCGTTCCCGCCGCGAGGTTGCTCTCGACGAGCGGCACCTGTAGAACCCGTCCGGTTTCGGCACAAATTGGCAAAAAGGGGCTATAGCTCTTGCGTCGCTCTTCGCCCAGTGTCGGCAGCATGATCGACTGCACGGCATCGTAGCATTCGAGGACCCTTAGCAGGGCGGCATCGAAACGCCCGGACTTGTAGCGCTCCGTCGCGCTGACAAAGGTGTATTCAAACCCATATTCATCGAGAAATGCCTGCAGGCGCGCGTTGTTGTGCGCGGCGAAACTATCATGCGTTCCAAACGGATCCGGCACCGCTGACAACGGTAAATGCAGGAATTCAGTCAGCCGGTCCTTGTTCGGAATATTGTCCGGCACACCGCGCATACCGTCCATATCGTCGGAAAACGCGAACAGCTTGGTCGGTATATCGGACAGCCGTTCGAAGGCGCGACGCACCATCGTCGTACGCAGCACTTCCGCAAACGTGCCGATATGCGGCAGACCAGAGGGGCCATACCCTGTCTGGAAAAGCACATAGCCTTTTTCCGGTACCTTACCGCCGACGCGCTTGAGAACTTTTCGCGCCTCGACAAAGGGCCACGCATTGGCCTTTTCCGCCAGTTCGCGCATTGTCTCAACCTCGCTATTTCGAGGGACCGGAACCTATGCGCACCGTTCCGCCTCGTCAACCGTACCGCCCGGTTAACGGGTCATCGTCGGCCTTGAATTAGAGGCCGCAGTCGGGCAGTTTCTATGCCAATGAACAAGCATCGCTGATCGGGGAGAAATTTACCATGGATGTGCGTGCCGCCGTTGCCCGCGAAGCCGGAAAACCTTTAACAATTGAAACCGTTCAACTCGAAGGCCCGAAAGCCGGCGAAGTGCTGGTCGAAATCAAGGCCACCGGTATCTGCCACACCGATGAATTCACTTTGTCCGGCGCCGATCCAGAAGGCATTTTCCCCGCCATACTCGGTCATGAGGGCGCAGGCGTCGTCGTCGACACTGGTCCGGGCGTCACCAGCGTGGCGAAGGGCGACCATGTCATTCCCCTCTACACGCCGGAATGCCGGCAATGTGAATATTGTACCAGCGGCAAAACCAACCTTTGCCAGGCGATCCGCGAAACCCAGGGCCAAGGGGTCATGCCGGACGGCACCAGCCGGTTCTCGATCAACGGCGAGAAAATCTTCCACTATATGGGAACCTCAACCTTCGCGAACTACACGGTTCTGCCGGAAATCGCGCTGGCGAAGATCCGTCCCGACGCCCCTTTCGACAAGGTGTGCTATATCGGTTGCGGCGTCACAACCGGCTTGGGCGCGGTCATGAATACCGCTCGGGTGGAAGCTGGCGCGAACGTCGTCGTCTTCGGTCTCGGCGGCATCGGCCTGAATGTGATCCAGGGCGCACGTATGGTGGGCGCGGACCGGATCGTCGGCGTCGACATGAACAACGATAAAAAAGCGCTGGGCGAGAAGTTCGGCATGACCCATTTCGTCAATCCCAGCGAAGTCGGTGACGACCTCGTCGGTCACCTCGTCGAGATCACCAAGGGCGGTGCCGATTACTCCTTCGAATGTATCGGCAATGTCGAAGTCATGCGCCAGGCCCTGGAGTGCTGCCACAAGGGTTGGGGCGTCTCGGTCATCATCGGCGTCGCCCCGGCAGGCGCCGAAATCGCCACCCGCCCCTTTCAACTCGTCACCGGCCGTGTCTGGAAAGGCACGGCCTTCGGCGGCGCCAAAGGCCGCACCGACGTGCCGAAGATCGTCGACTGGTATATGGACGGCAAAATCAACATCGACGATTTGATCACCCACACCTTACCGCTGGACCAGATCAACGACGGCTTCGATTTGATGCATTCCGGCGAGTCGATCCGGTCGGTAGTGACGTTTTAGGGGTTACCTGGAAGGTTGAGCGGGGGTGTTGGTTCGTCCCAGCAGACGGCGGATCGCGGTGATGTCAGTACCGCGCCGGCCATAAGCTCTACCGACACCTAGACGTAAACCAAACATTCAATCCCAGGAAAAACCCGGCGTCCTGGTGTAATAATGCAGGCCTTCGTCCTGAATGACGAGGCTGATCATCCGGTCCGTGCCGCGGTTTGAATGCGCATGCAGTTCAGCGGGTGGTGTAATCTGCGCCGCGCCCACCGACCAGTCGACTTTTTCATCCTCGATCGTCGAATAGACCGCTTGGCCTTGCAGGGCGAGGGTCACGGCGACACCGTTGTGGCGGTGCGGGCGCTGGTCGCCGCCCGGCTCAAGCGTATTGATCGCTATATTGATCGAGGGCAAAAGGTTTGTACATTCGCCGACGGCCGCCGTCGTAAACAGGATCGCCCGGCCGGATTCCTCACCGGTTTTGGGGCGCGCATATACGACCTCGAACCGGCGGGCGATTTCGGCGGCCGGGAAATGAACCGTCTGGATCACGGCCTCTCCTGGTTTCGGAGGCTCAAGATGCTCGAAGGAAAGCTGCGGTTCATTGGTAATCGCGAAAAGAACCACATCGTCTTCCGCGGCGGCATGTGATGTTTTCCCGCCACCCGGAAAACAAAACAAGTCCCCCGGGCCCCAGGCCAATCGGTCATCGCCGCTCTCGCTCTCACCAGAACCCTGCATGACATAATATATTTCGCCGCTTGCCCGGTACGCGCAATCGAGCCACTCACCGGCTGATATGCGTAAGTAGCGGCACAAGATCATGGGCGTTGTGGCGGGATAGTCGGTGACCAGCGCATCGCTTGAATCGAGCAGGATTTCAGCTGTCCCTGTTGTCGGGTCCATGGCCCGGTCTCGTTCGGCAAGAAACTGTCGCCGCGGCACCGGCGTCCATTTGAACAGAAAGGCATTTTCAGGATCGGCGTACTGCGCGCGTTGTGCGTAAACCGTTTCGTCCATCGCCTTGGCCGCCGTCTGCATCTCAAACCCCTTTTTCGCATTACGTTTTCTAATAGCTTAGCGTACTGGAATTCATTTGTACCATCATACGCCTCACCGGTACTGTCACGCTTTCGATCCTCACATGTAGTCTCAACCATGACCGATCCCCAGACCCCAGCGGGACCCGTTTCCCGCCTCGCCCGTCTGCCGTTCTTCTACGGCTGGGTCGTGATCGGGACCGCCTTCATCACCATGGCCGTCGGGGTCAATGCCCGTACCGCGTTCTCGCTGCTGTTTCCGCCAATCCTGGATGAGTTCGGATGGACCCGCGGCGCTGTCGCCGGTGTCTTTTCAGCAGGATTTATTGCCAGCATGGTGTTTGCACCGATTACAGGGATCCTGCTGGACAAATACGGCCCGCGCTGGATGATGCCGGTTGGCGCCATTCTCACAAGCATCGGCTTGGCCCTCGCCACGGTGTCGACGGAACCCTGGCATTTTTATGTGGCGCTCGGCGCCTTTGTCGTCGCGGGTAGCGTTTTCATTGCCTATATCGGGCATGGAATCTTTCTGCCGAATTGGTTTGCCCGCAAACGCGGGCTGGCTATCGGCATCGCCTTTTCCGGTGTTGGCATCGGCGCCATTATCATGTTTCCCCTTCTTCAGGAACTGATTGAAACCGCTGGCTGGCGCGAGGCGTGCTGGGCCCTTGCCGCGTTGCTGATCGTCATCGTCGTTCCCCTGAATATTATTTTCCAGCGCCATCGGCCAGAAGACATCGGTCTGCGGCCCGATGGCGATACCGACGCCTCCGATGCGGCGCGGCAGGCGAAGGGCGGCAGCCCAAACCACATCGTCGATCGCGCCTGGACCGAAACGGACTGGACGGTAAAGCGCGCCCTTCGGACAGCAAGGTTCTGGTGGTTGGCGGTCGGGTTTTTCTGCGCGCTTTTCGTCTGGTACGCGATACAGGTTCACCAAACGAAATATCTGATCGAATCTGGATACGATTCAACGCTTGCAGCCTTCGCACTGGGCCTGGTGGCACTTTTCGGCGTCGTTGGCCAGATATCGATTGGCCATCTATCAGACCGGCTTGGCCGCGAGTGGGGTTGGACAATCAGCCTCTCGGGATACACGGTCTGTTATGTCATGCTCGTGCTGATTGAAGATAATCCGTCCCCGATGCTTCTCTACCTTATGGTTGGCGCGCAGGGCATGATGGGATATGGCCTCGCCGCCATGTTCGGTGCAATCAGCATCGAAATCTTTCAAGGTAAGCATTACGGTGCGATTTTCGGCTCGCTCAACGCGGCGTCAACTTTAGGTGCCGCGACGGGACCTTGGATCTTCGGTCTCACATACGACCAGACCGGCAGTTACACGCCGGCATTCTGGCTCGCGGCGGCGCTTAGCCTACTCTCTATCCTTTGCATCTGGCGGGCGGCGCCTCGTAAAATACGCCTCGTCGCGGGCCAGGCCGCCCGGCGGCATCGAATGACTTAAGTGAAGCGAGCCCCGTACCATGACCGATCCTCTTTTCCAGCCCCTGACAATCCGGCATGTCACCTTCAAGAATCGCTTCATGAGTACCAGCCATGCCTGCGGCCTCGAGGAAAGCGGCATGCCGAAAGAACGCTATCAGCGCTACCACGAAGAAAAGGCGAAGGGCGGTATCGGGCTGACGATGTTCGGCGGGTCCTCGAACGTGGCGCCGGATTCGCCATCGGTCTTTCAGCAGCTCTATGTCGGCGACGACAGGGTCATTCCCTATCTGCAGCAGTTTTCCGAACGCGTACATGCGCACGGGGCGGCGATCATGTGCCAGATCACGCATCTCGGCCGCCGCGGCGAGCCCTATGCGAGTAACTGGCTGCCGACGATAGGACCCTCGGCGATCCGCGAAACGCTGCACCGCAGCTTTCCCAAGGAAATGGACGAAGACGATATCGCCAGGGTCGTAAAAGCCTATGGCGCGGCGGCGAAACGTTGCCAGGAAGGCGGGCTCGACGGGATCGAAACGCTCGCCAGCTCGCACCTGATCGGCCAGTTTCTGTCGCCCGCCACCAACAAACGGACCGACCGTTTCGGCGGCTCTCTAGAAAACCGGTGCCGCTTCGGGCTCATGGTGTTCGAGGAAATACGGCGCCAGGTCGGCGACGATTTTCTGGTCGGCTTTCGCTGCTCGGTCGATGATGCGATGGACGACGGTTTGAACTTCGACGACAATCTCGCCATCGCCAAAATTTTCGAGGAAACCGGCTATCTCGATTTCTTCAATGGCATCTATGGCCGCATGGATACGCTGATCGGTCTTGCCGTGGACAACATGCCGGGCATGGCGTCGCCGATCGCACCCTGGCTGCAAGCCGTCGGCGCGTTCAAGCGCGAGGTCAGCCTGCCGGTCTTTCACGCCGCGCGAATTACCGATATCGCCACAGCACGCCATGCCATCCGCGACGGGTTACTGGATATGGTCGCGATGACGCGCGCGCATATCGCCGACCCACATCTGGTCCAAAAACTGGCGGAGGGGCGGGAGGAAGAAATCCGGCCCTGTGTCGGCGCAACCCACTGCATGTCGCCGCATCGTCCGGTGTGTCTGCATAACGCCGCCACGGGACGCGAAACCACGATGCCGCAAACCATCACACGGTCCGAAGCCCCGGGACGCAAAGCGGTTGTCGTCGGCGGGGGGCCGGCGGGGCTGGAAGCCGCCCGTGTTCTCGGCGAGCGTGGCCATGCCGTCACCTTGATCGAAGCCGCACCCCAGCTTGGTGGTCAGGTCCGTATGGGCGCCCAGGCAAGCTGGCGTGGCGATTTGATCAGCGTCGTCGATTGGCGCGCCGGCGAACTCGAGCGGCTTGGTGTCAACATCCGGCTCAACAATCTTGCGGAGCCCGAAGATGTGCTGTCGCTCAATCCTGACCTGGTAATCATTGCCACCGGCGGCGTGCCCGATCTCGATTGGCTCGAGGGCGCGGAACATTGCACCAGCGATTGGGATTTTCTCACCGGCAATGCTGCCGTCGGCAGCGACATCATTATCTATGACGGCACAGGCCGGCACCCGGCGCCACAATGCGCGGAGCATGCCGCCGCGGCCGGCAGCAACGTCGCCTTCGTTTCAATCGATGGCGAGATCGCCACCGAATTGACCTATGCCGAACGCGCGATCTGGAAACGCCGGCTCTACGAAACAAAAGTCGGCATGAGTTTCGATCATCGGCTCATGCGCATCGCTAAAGCGGGAAATCGGCTTA
>JAJFJC010000314.1 GCA_021774385.1 Alphaproteobacteria bacterium | reverse complement strand
GACAGCTTCACCTTTACGCCAACTTTTGCGAGCATGCCCGCAACCGCGATGCAAATTTGTTCATCGTTTACATATCGGTTGTTCGGGCAATCCATGCCGACTTGAAAGCCGTTCGCATAGCCGGCATCGGCAAGGAGCGATTTCGATTTGTCGGGATCATAGGTGTGGCGCGTGAAGTCGCCGGATTTGGAAAACAGTTTTGGCGAAATCATCAGGCCGGAAGGTGTGGAAAGGTTGCGCATCACTTTCTTCTTGATCGCCTCGATGTTGACGGCGTGATAGAAGGCCGCGCGGACCCGTTTATCCTTGAAGGGGTTCTTTCCCTTAACATTGGATTCCAACAACTCGTCTCGAGATTGGTCGAAGCCAAGAAAGATCGTGCGCAGTTCAGGGCCTTTCAGAACGGAAGTTCCAGCGTTGGTGTTGACTCGCTTGATATCCTGGACCGGTACCGGATAAGCCATGTCGACTTGACCCGAGAGCAATGCCGCGACGCGTGTGGCATCGGACCCGATCGGGGTCATGATGGCTTCGGTAACATTGTGCTGCGGCTTGTCCCACCAGCCCGCGAAGGGCTTAAAGACCGTCTTCACGTCCGTTTCGCGTTCCACGATCATGAAGGGGCCGGTGCCATTGGCGTGGAAATTGGCATAATTCTCGGTACCCGCGGTCACGCTTGCCGGCTTTACCGCCTTATTCTTTTCCGTCCATTCCTTGTCCATGATGAACCAGGTGGCCCACTCGGAATGGAGTATCGGATTCGGGCCTGGTGTGATGAAGTCGACCGTGTGGCTATCGACCTTTACGACCTTCACGTCGGGCCGGATACGGGTCTTAAGGTCGGAACCATCCGCCCGCACCCGTGTTGCGGAGAAAACGACATCGTCAGCGTCAAATGCGTTGCCGTTATGGAACTTAACGCCTTTGCGTAAATGGAAGCGCCAGCGTGTTGGTTCCAGGATTTCCCAGCGCAAAGCCAATGCCGGTTGGATGTCAAGGTTTGGGCCGCGCCGAATTAACCCCTCATAGACATTGCCCAACATGCCGAGGGTAAAGGTTTCATTCAACCCGTACGGGTCAAGTCCTTGCGCGTCGCCTTGGAATGCCCATCGAAGGGTCTTGGCGTCGGCGGATTGTGCTACCGCAACCGTAGCGACCGCCGCCAAGGCGATAGCTTTCGCAAATTTCCGCATAATCTCGTCTCCCTGTAAATCGGGCCGTTTCGCATATCGCGCCGGCGCGAATATTAGAATTATGAAGTTACGGGATGCTTATAAAGTGTCAACCGTGGATCGCCCTTGTCGCGGATAATCAAACGATTGTGACCAAGGCCATGGATCGGTATCAATGAATTTTGGCGTGATCTGATCACATCGCCTATTCTGACCGGGATGCGCACACTTCGGGCTTACATCCTTCTTGCCGCGCTTGTGGCTTTCATTGCCTATTTCGGCGTCTATGGTCTCTATAACATGGTCATGGAGAGCGTTGGCCAAGGATGGGCGTTGGCCGGTGCGGCTCTCGTCGCGCTTGGTACGGTTGTGGTCGCGGCGGTCGGAATAACGATGATTAGGTTGCGCCCGCCGGACATAGGTAAAGGTAGCGGGTTGGAATAGAGGGTCATGGCGAAGTTTTCGCCAAACAGGCCACAAATAACGAACGCTTAGTCTTCCCCAATTAAGCGATAACCGAAGGCGTCGCCTCGACGGATGATATGGCCCATGGTCGGAGAGGCGAAATGGGCCGGGGCGATCAAGGTGTCTGTATCGGCATATCGTTCGATCAGGGCACGCCTTGTCTTTGCCGACTGGAGGTGGTCTTCGCAAGCGCGGCTCGACCACTCCGGCCGCACCAGCTGCAACGGATGGTGCATGACGTCCCCCGTCAACACCGCATCGGAACCGCCAGAAGTCAGGTTTAGCACGATGTTGCCGGGCGTATGCCCGGGCGCGGGTTCGAGTGAAATGCCGTGGTCGAGTTCGTGGTCCGAGTCGACCAGTACGGCTTGGCCCGCCTCCACGACAGGCAGAACGCTGTCGTCATAGACGTTGGGCACGGGACCCTCGGTACCGTCTTTTTGGCGTTGTTCCCAAAAATCGTGTTCTTTTCGGGCAAATACGTACTTCGCGTTCGGAAAAGTCGGCACCCATCGTCCATCGACTAGCTTCGTATTCCACCCGACATGGTCGACATGGAGATGGGTGCACATCACGATATCGACTTCCTCGGGCCGCACGCCGGCGGCTTCTAGGTCGGCGAGGTAGGGTGTATTCAACTGATGGAACATTGGCCGGCCGGGCCGGTCCTTGTGATTGCCGACGCAGGCGTCGACCAGAATCGTATAACGTTTCGTGCGCAGGATGTAAGACTGAATGTTGAGGACGATCATCATCGATTCGGGATCGATATAGCGCGGCATCAGCCAGTCCCGGTTCGCTTCAATGACCTCCCTTTGCGCGTCAGGCAGGAAGCCGAACACGTCGACGAACGGCCCCTCGCTCTCCACGACGCGGCTAATTTCAATCTCACCCAGTTGATGCATGTTCGCGCCCCTGTCCCGCGGTTGATGGTTTTTCTTTAAGTACCGGTTTCAATCTTACGCGATACAAACGTAGTTGAAATAACCTGGCGGCGCCATTTAATCGGACATTCAGATACCGGGGGTTGGTCCGTTCACTCTTTGAAAAACTGTTATCTATTTCCTTGTCACTAGACCATGGTTACTATTGCAATATTATCAGACAAAAACATCAAATGAATGCGCGATACCTCAGGGAGGGAACATGAAACCGATGAAATTCGTCGCCGGACTCTTGCTCGGCGGCACACTGATGTTAGGCGCGGCGGCAACGGACGCCTCGGCGCAAACGGCGAAAAAGCTGTGGCAGCTCACGAGCGGCACCTTGACGCTGGAGAAGACATTCCTCGTCGCCAATCATGCAAGCCGCGGCAAGATCATAACGGTCCCCGTCGCGATGTACGTCATCGAACATCCCAGAGGCTTGGTGGTCTACGATACGGGCATGGCCGACGACGTGTCGGATGGTGGCTGTGACGCCTATTGGGGCAAGGGCCTCTGCTCGGCCTTTCCGCCCAAGCAACGCCGTGACGAGGTCATCGACCAGCAGCTCAAGAAGCTCGGCTATTCGACGGACCAGGTAAAATACGTCATCTATTCGCACTTCCACCTCGACCATGCCGGTAATATCGAACTGTTCCCGAAAGCTCGCCATGTTGTCCAAAAAGCGGAAATCCGCCACGCATGGTGGCCGGAAAAATGGTATGCGGGTGCGTTTATCCTGAAGGATTACGATGACACGCGGAAGTTCAACTTCCTCGAACTGTCGGGCGATTACGATCTCTTCGACGATGGCTCGATCACGATCCTCTCGACGCGCGGCCACACACCCGGACACCAATCGCTTAAGGTGCGGCTACCCAAAACCGGCACCTTGGTGCTGACGGGCGATGCGATTTACACGCCGGAAAACGCGGCGGGCGTACCGCCGGGGCTTACCGTCTCGCTGGAAGATTCCATGAAGTCGATCGAACGGCTGAAGGATATCCGCGACGCCTCCGGTGGCGATCTCTGGTATAGCCACAACATGGACCAGTACAACAGTCACAAGCACGACAAGCCGTACGAATAAATTCGACCGGCAATCGTTGACGAATAGAGACGCCGCGGCCCTTTACGGGGGCGCGGCGATTTCTTGGGTATGGATGTAATGGACAACGTCATCCAATTGCGGAACGTACATAAGTCGTATGGCCGCAATCAGGTTCTGCGCGGCATTGACTTCAGCGTCGCCAAGGGTGAGATCGTCGGTCTTTTGGGACCGAACGGCAGTGGCAAGACGACGACGCTTCGCATTATTTCGGGATTTCTGTCACCGGACCGGGGCGCGGTCGAAATTTGCGGCATTCCAATGGGCCCCAATGCCCGCGCGGCACGGCGGCGCGTCGGCTATATTCCGGAACGCCCGCCGCTCTACGATCCCTTGTCGGTGACGCAATATCTTTCATTCATTGCCGCGGCCAAGGACATCCCAAAGAATAAGCGCAAGCACGCCATGGATGCCGTGATCGAGACGTACAATCTCGGCGAGGTTCGCGGTCAGCCGGTCGGGCGGCTTTCCAAGGGGTTCCGGCAGCGCGTTGGGCTGGCGCAAGCGACGCTCGGCGATCCCGAGGTCTTGTTGCTGGACGAAGCCACGAACGGTCTCGATCCGCTGCAAATCGTGGACGCCCGCGAGATGATCCGCCGTGGCGGTTCGGGCCGCGCCGTCATCTTCTCAAGCCACATCATGCAGGAGGTGGCGACCCTATGTAACCGCGTCGTGGTCATGCATGACGGCCGTGTGCTGAAGGTCGAGCGATCCGACACCGACGGTTCCGTCCAGGTTCTGGATATCGAACTCGCTGGCCCGGCACCGGAACAGGCAACGCGCGCGTTCGAAACGCTCCGGGGTGTCGCCACGGTGGAAGTGCTGACCGCTATAGATCGAAAGACACGCCTGCGCCTGACCGCCGAGCCCGGCGGAGACATCCGCGCGGCGGTCGTGAGAAAGGCGACGGAAACCGGCGACTTGGAGTTCCTGGCACCCTGCGAAACATCCCTGGAGGACCGGTTTATCGAAAGCATCGCCGCGGCGAGAGCCGCGCATGAAGCAAGCGACGACGCGTCATGAACGGATTAAGCGCCATCTATATCAAG
>JAJFJC010000313.1 GCA_021774385.1 Alphaproteobacteria bacterium | reverse complement strand
GTAGAGCGCCGCCCCGACATGCCCGGCGATCAGGAGCAGCAGAATCCAGCCGCCCCAGAAATGTACGGCCCCTAGTATTTCTTTTAGGGCCTCGTTTGGTGCGGTCAGGCTGGGCAAGATGAATTGACCGAACACGATGACCGGGAAGTTTGCTGACCAGGAATGTACGAGGCCGACGCCGATTTGGACGAATGCAGCGAGATAGAGTGCCCAATGTCCGACCGTCGCCAGGCGTTTCAGTGTGGCTGGCATGCCGTCCGGGGGTAGGGGTGGCCGGGAGATGAGACGCCATCCCAAACGCAGCAGCATAAGTAGCAACAGCGTTATGCCGACCGACTTATGCAGATTGTAGAGCTCGAACTTCTCCGTACTTAAGGGAAGTTCTGTCATGACCCAACCGAATACGAACATGGCGACAAAGAGCGCGACCGCGAGCCAGTGAAAGGATTTCGCGATCGCGCCATATCGCCGGTCGTCATTCATCAGCACCATCACGATAGTCCTTTGATCATGCCGTGAAGGAAGGGCGCGCAGGCCTCGTCGCCGGCGCACCCAAGTAACCTATTGTGCCGCTCGGCGCATTTCGGTTTCGATCACGATCTCGATGGCGTCCGATGTTAGCGGCGCGAATTTGCCGAGATTGAAATCCGACCGCAGAATTTTTGTGCGCCCGGAAAACGCGACATAGGGCGCGCCGGCATAAGCCTTGATGAAGGGACCTAGCGGATGGTCACCCTCGAACAGCAGGGAAACATCCAGGGTCACCGGTTTGGTCACGCCATTCATTGTCAGATTTCCCATGACCTGGCCGCGGCCGACACCGGTTTGCCGCACGGACGTGCTTTTGAAGGTAATTTCCGGATGCTTCTCGACGTTGAAAAAATCGGCGCTCTTCAGATGTGTGTCGAGCCGGTCGACGCCGGTATCGATGCTCGCGCTCTTGATCGATACGTTGACTTTACTGTTGCTCAGCTTTTCCCGATCGAAAATCACCGAACCGTCGACATCGCGGAATTCACCTGACTGAGTCGATAGGCCGACATGGTTCCATAGGAAGCGCACTTCCGTATGTCCCTTGTCGAACTTGAAGGTATCGGCGGCGGAGGCCGCAGCCGACAAGCAGAGGCCAAAGAGTGATACGCCAAGAAACGTGGCCCTGAGCCCTGTTGAGATCGCTTTCATACTCACCTCATCGTTTAGTTGTAGTTTGCACATGCTTTGGCGACATCCCGTCGTCTCAATGGAACATCGCCAGGTGGCCCCCCACGGCTTATTCCCTTACATCTTTATCCGATAAACGAATTGCCGATATAGATTAGATGAAAATACATCTATATGAATCACTCAGTCTGGACAATCAGAAAAGTTAAAGTCATGAAGAAAACTCCAGAGATACCTGCCATGAAAATAATGGGCTCGGAACCGACAGCGTTCTGGGTGGCGTTGAATTTAGCGTACCGGTCGGTCCACCGGGATATGGAAGAAGCGCTTAAACAGGCGGGTCTACCTTCCTTGCGTTGGTACGATGTGCTTTGGGAATTGGAACGTGCTCCTGATGGTATGCGGCCGTTCGAGCTGGAAAACGACCTTCTTTTCGAGCAATCAAACCTATCCCGGACGCTCCGCCGCATTGTCGGTGAGGGGCTTGTCGAGGAGTTTACCTATGCGGCGGATAGGCGTGGGAAAGTCCTGCGTATTACGGCAAAAGGTCGCCGCTTGCGCAAACAAATGTGGGCCGTTTACGGCCCGCAGATAGAAAATAAATTCGGCCCACTCGCCGATACCGAAGATGCCGACAAACTTATCGCGATTCTCAAGTCTTTGATCTCTTGAGCATGGGTACTAACTTTTTTCGATTCTCGAGGACCGCAATCAATGCTTCCAAACTATACGTGCGTTCGAGGCTTGCCGGGAACGGGTGACTTGGCCCAACATCGGTATACTCAATTAGGATGGACAAAAAGGGCGACGCGGTATGGCGGTC
The DNA here is from genome assembly GCA_021774385.1 of Alphaproteobacteria bacterium. Classification (GTDB taxonomy): domain Bacteria; phylum Pseudomonadota; class Alphaproteobacteria; order UBA8366. The sequence goes on along the minus strand of JAJFJC010000313.1, from coordinate 10,748 downwards.
GAACGGCAGACCGAAATAATGAGCGAGGCCGCTGAGCTTTCAGGTGCAACCCGAATCCGGTTACGCATTTCCGTTATGCTAGCGGTCAGCATCGGGTTGCTGGTCGCGCTCGCTGTCTTGTCGGTCCTGATCATTCAGGTTTGGGTTACGCGGCAAAACACCCTCGATTTGTTGAACGAGAAGGTCGGGTTCATCCTCAACAGTGTTGAGAATGACATCGCCGGCCATCTCAATCCCGTCCGTGAGCAAATCGAATTCATCGCCGTGCAAATCGAAAGCGGCGCCTACGATATCGCCGACAGGCCACGTCTTCGCACGCTGTTGACAGGTGCCTTGGCGCCACTGCCGCAAGTCGACCGCATTGTCGTCATTGATCTTGATCTTCGAACCCTAGCCGTTCGACGCGAGGAGACGGATGGTATCGATGTGATCGAACGCGAGGTCGGCCAGAACGCCCAAAATCCGGCTGTTCGTAATCGGCTGCATGCCGCCGAAGGCGCGATCTGGGGCGATCTCGTATATCGGAACGGTGTGACCTATATTAGTCTGCAACGCGCATTGCGGCGGGACGGCGCGGTCATTGGCTATATCGTGACGGCGATCTCGACGACGGAATTGTCGCATTTGACCGATGAGACAAGCGTTCTCCTAAGTACCTCGCTGGATGACGGTTCCGACAGCTTCCTGGCCACGGTGTTCATTCTGCATGGGCCTAACAATGTCCTAGCGCATCCAAATTTGATCAGCGACAACTCGCTGCAGTCACCGGCCAGTCCGGCAGTCAAGATACGCGACGTTGGCGATATCGTCCTGGGCGCGTTGTGGGAAGGTGAAACCATACCCGGGTTCGAAAAAGCAGCCGCCGGTGACGTCAAAGTCGTCAATATTGTGCTGAACAGTGCGGAACGTGATCAAGATTACGTCGCGATTTACAAGTGGCTCGACAGCTATGGCGAGGTTCCATGGGCGATTGGTATGTGGGCGCCGCAATCCGATCTCGACAACGAGATGCAACGGCTTGAAAAAGCCGCAACGGGTGGCCTCATCATCGCGTTACTGGCTGTCCTCGCTGCCGTCGTTGTCGGCCGGCTCCTTGCGAAACCGATCCGGGCGGTGTCCATGAATGCGGTTAAGGTCGGTGATTTCGACCTCAAGGAAATTGAAAATCTACCGCCGAGCCGTATCAGGGAACTGGATGACGAGGCGGCGGCATTCAATACGATGCTTGCCGGACTACGGTCTTTCGAGACTTACGTGCCGCGGACCTTGGTCGCGCGGTTGATGCGTGCCGAAGGCTCGGTCATCTCCGAACATAGAAATGTAACGGTGATGTTCACAGACATCGTCGGGTATACCGCGCAATCGGAAAACCTGACGGCGCCCGAAGTGGCGTCATTTCTAAACGACCATTTCAGCCGTCTCAGCACCTGCGTCGAGGCTGAAGACGGAACCATCGACAAATTCATCGGTGACTCCCTAATGGCCTTTTGGGGTGCACCGGAACAGTTGGAGCATACAGAGGAACGGGCGTGCCGCGCCGCAGTGGCGATCGCGGCGGCTGTTACGGCGGGAAATGAAGCGCGCCGCGAAGCGGGACAGCCGCCCGTACGGTTGAGGATCGGCATTCACACCGGCGACGTGGTGGTCGGCAATATCGGTTCGCCGGGGCGGATCAACTACACGATCGTTGGCGATACCGTGAACACCTGCCAGCGGCTTGAAGCGCTCGGTAAGGAAATCGACCCCGACGCCGAAACGATCATCTTAGTTAGCAAGGTCACCGCGGATGCGTTAGACGGCGAACTCGAAGTGAAAAGCGCTGGTGACTTCGAGGTCAGAGGCCGGAGCGAGACAATTGAGGTCTATCGGCTGGCGGTTTGATTCCTTATTACGCCTTGCCAGTCATGAAGGTGTGGAACTCGTATACGTCGTGTGTCTCGATATCGGTAAATCCCGCACCATCCAATTGCCCGCGCATCGTCGCGACCGGAACGCGGCGTCCAACCGGTGGGCTTTTGCCATTTTCCGCGTCGGCCCAATCGATGATCGCGATCGTACCGCCTGGTTTCAATAGGCGCTTGCACTCCGCCATGAGTGGTTCCGGCGCGTCCAGTTCGTGATGCAGTTGCCCCATGACGATGAAATCGGCGCTGTCGGCGGGCAGGTCGACGGCATTAGGTGACATTAGAATCGTTTTGAGATTGTCGAGACCGCGCGTGGCCGCGTCTTCGCGCAGCAGGCCGACCATGCCTTCCAGAATATCGCAGCCATAGGCTATCGCCCGGGGGAAACGTTCGGCGAAGGGCAGGGTTAGAAATCCAACGCCGGCGCCGATATCGACCAGGATGCAGTCAAATGCTGGTTCTAAGACCTCCCAAATCCGGTCGGGATGGAAATAATCAAGCCTTTCGGCGCTGCGCAATCGTTCAATACGCGCTGGGTCCATGCCCATTGTATCGGCCAAAATAGATATCCTTATTCGATAATGGTGGTTTCGAGCGCCGCGCTTTGGATGGCGTCCCAGTCGTAGCCGACCCCGAAGCCTGGACCATCCGGCACCTCGACGCAGCCGTCATCATCGACGCAATCGAGCTGGTCGGAATAGTCGCCGGTATAAAAGGGCAGCGACCAAGCGTTCGGGCAGTCCGGATGAACCAGATTGACTTCGTAATAATTGGCGTTGCGGCAGGCCGCCATCAAGTGCCGCATCGCGGGGCCGCAGGAGTGAATTTCCACGTCCATGCCGAGCCCTTCGGCGGCGACCGCGACTTTGTGGCAGCCGGTTAGGCCGCCGTCATAATCCGGGTCGGCGCGGGCGAAATCCGTTGCGCCGGCGACCAGCATGTCGGTGGTGGTTTCCAGGTTGCGCACGAACTCCGTGACCAGGACAGGCGTGCGGATATTCTTCTTCAGCATCTGGTGGCCGTGAATCGAGATGCCGCCATCGGCATAGGGGTCCTCCAGCCAGTACAGATCGCATTCGTCGCAGACCCGGCCAAGTTGGATCGCGTCGGCAAGCGTGTTGAGGTGGCCAGCGCTGTCATACATCACCGCCATACGGTCGCCGACGCGCTTCGCGACGGCGCGGATCATCGCCGACTCCTCTTCGACATCACCAGACCAGCCATGCATTTTGTAGGCGCGGTAGCCCAACTCGTAGCATTGCTCGGCGAAATCCGCATAGGCCTCCGGACTCGACAGTCCCTTGGGTTCTCTGTCGCCATGGATCGTGCTGGCATAGGCCGGTAGCCGTTCGCGATAGCCGCCGAGCAGCTCCGCCACCGGCGCGCCGTAATGCTTGCCGGCCAGATCCCACAGCGCGATGTCCAACGCACCGATGCCGACTTCACCGATATGCTTGGTCATGCCACGCATCGCCCGGTAGTGCCGTTCGCGTTGTAGAGCCGGCTTGCCAATCAGCGAATGCGCCAGCGCTTCACAAGCCGACTTGATGACCCGCGCCCTTCCGCGTCCGGGTACATACTCGCCGATGGCTCCATTGTTGGCATGGATCCGCAGCCCGAACCGTATTTGCGGATCGGCCCGCCCCGGCGCATAGGCGATGCCAAATCCCGCTGGGTCCGTGGTCATGTTTTCCACGGTGATTTCGAACACCGTGAATTCGATGCGTTCGATAAGGGGTGTGTCAGGCATAGGCTATCCTTCGGTGCACGGGGAACGGCGGTACGGCGGGGTGGAACGCTCAATCGTAGCGGTTGCGAATCTCGGCGGTGCCGTGGTCTTCTTGATGGAAATAGTTGGCGTTGTAGAATTCGCGGATGAGGTCGGCGTAGAGGGTCGGCTCGTATTTCGCGGGATGGGCCTCGTCGACGCAAGAGGGCGCGACCTTGACCGAGCGCGTCACGTTAGGGCTATGGAAATAGGCCATCGAATAGCGGTCTGTATCCGCGTCGACAATGACGCCGTGTGGGGTCGACAGAAAACGGTCGTTCGACATGCGCCGGATCATATTGCCGATATTGACCAGAAACGTGCCTGGTATTACCGGCGGCGGCAGCCATTCACCCGACGGCAAACGGATCGCCAAGCCCGGCGTCTCGTCACGTGCGAGGATCGTCAGAAAGGAATTGTCGGTGTGCGGCCCGGTGCCGAAATCATTGTCCTCGACCTGGGTCGGCGGGTAGTGCAGCAGTCGCAGCTTAGCATTGTTCTCGTTGGCGAAGTCGTCGTCGAGGTAATCCGCCTCCATGCCCAGCGCCACCGCGAAGGCGGGCACGAGACGCTGCCCCAAATCGTTCAGCGCGTGGAAATAGGTCATCACCCGGTCGCGGAACCCCGGCAGTTTGTCGGGCCAGTAATTGCCGCCGCGCAGCGGCGTGCCGGCGATCACGTCGGGATGGTCCGGCCCGCGGTCGTGGGTGATGAAGAAAGACTCATTCTGGTTCGGCTTGGTCGCCTTGTGCACTGTGGAATGTTTTTGCACGCTGGCATTCATCGCCAGATATCCGACATTGTGCTTGTCCAGGGGCAGCTTCTTTTTCTCCTCCAGCGGCAGGGCATGGAACCGCCTTGATTGCGCGAAGGCGTTGTCGATCAGCGCCTGCGGTATGCCGTGCTTGGTGATGTAGAAGAATCCGATGGATTCGCAAGCCTGTTTGATCTCGGCCGCGAGCCGTTCCAGCGCCCCGTCTTCGCCACTCAGATAGGGGGCTAAATCGAGGATCGGGAGTTGCGCCAAGGCGGCGTCCAAATCCCCTGGCGCGTGTTGTTGAAATAAATGCATGCCGCAATTTTCCGATGTGAAACCAATCCGATTGTCTGCAAAACGAGGCGATTATATCGCAATACGGCAACGATATGAATTCTAATGGAGAGTATCATTGCCGACTGCGGCAATTGTGCGAATTTTCACCCCTGTTTGAGTATCCTATAGTTGGGATTGTTGAAAACCGGAGGCCAAGGTGAAGGCCTCCTGTACGGGAGAGAACGCCGTGTCGAAATATCATTTAAATCACGTCAATATCCGTGCGACCAACCTGGAGGAAACCCGTGACTTTTACGCCGGAGTACTGGGTCTCGAGGAGGGTTTTCGGCCACAGTTTCCCAGTCCCGGCTACTGGATGTATGCCGGTGATATGCCCATAATTCATATCTCACCGCTTGAGCCGGATAGTCCGCCCCGGACCAACCCTGACGGTATGGGAAAAGGGCTCGACCATTTCGCGATGTGGGGCTCCGGCCTTTCGAAACAGCTCGAGTCCCTTGAAAAGCATGGTATCGCGTATACGAAACGGCTGGCGGGTGGCGGAGTAGTCATCCAAGTCTTCTTCAACGACCCGAATGGTGTGCAGATAGAACTCGGCTTTAATCCCGAGGCCGAAGGCATAACGAAAGAAAATTTCGACGGCGATATTTACGAATAACTGTCCGGCGAGAAGTATCGGCTCCGTTCTTGATTTGAGAGCGTGAATTCTTCTTTCGTCACCGCGTTTTTTTGTGCCCCTTGAACCGTTCCCGCAAGGAGGCGCAGTAGTCGCGGTCGTTGGCGCGAGGTGTAAACCAAACGAAATCAAACGGAACCGTGGCGGCGGAGAAGTTTGACGCGTAACCGGCTGGGTCGGTTTCGCCGTCCTCGACTTCGATGAAGGCCATCGTGATAATCCGCGCCTGCGGCGCCAGGGACGCGACGGTTGCCGGGACCGCGAAATCGCGTCTTGCGTGACCAGCGCCAGCGATTAAGACGGCTGAGCCACGGCTTGCCTTGGCGCGCACGAGGTTATCCGCCAAGACGGCGTCGCGGGCCCGTTGGACGGCCACCATCGGATCGAGCGCCGCACGGGGCATGATATTGCAATGCGCCTTGGTGACGACATCCAGCATTGCGTCCGACACGGATTTCGACAGCGGTTGGTCCAAGCCAAGCCGGGCACGCCGCGCCTGGGGGAGCGCGGTAAGACCGCCACGGCCGACCGACTGCACGGCCTCGCGCGGCAAGCTCCCTCCGACGATCCGCAGTCCGTGGGAGAGCGCGACATCGCCGATAGGCTGATATTCGTGCCATGCCGGCCAGCCTGTACTGTCCCAATCGACCGCATCGCCCAGGCCATCGGAGTCGCGCGGGCTTTTGGCGATATGGGCATCGATCGCATCTTGCTTGTCCTCGCCAAACATTTCCCAGACGACCGCCGGGCGCTTCCCGGCGGCCACGAGCCCTTCGAGAATCCACGCCTGCAGCCGATGATGGTCGGGGTTGTCGTGCTTCTCGCCGAGGAAAACGAAGCCGGCACCGGCCAGATGCGTGATCAATATTTCCGCATCGATGAACGCGGTGTTCTCCGCGCGCCAGATCTTGCCAACCAGCGGATGTGCCGCGGACAGGGTCGTTCGCCACGAGGGGGGCTCCCCAGCAGCGGCTGAAATTGAGCCAGCAGCGACGGCGAGTAGGAGAAGTAGGACACGGCGCATTAATCCGTATATGCGCAGCTTTAGCCGCAGTGCAATGCGGGTGCGGCATTTCGCGCTAAATACGAGGGCGAGTTCGTAAAAGGAACTGTGCCCTTTGATCTAATTGGCATCACCGTATCGGTGGCGCAAATTATTATAGGGCGGCATCTTCGAGAGGTAGGGCGCGATGATCGTCTCGGCGAATTGCGCAACATTTCCACCCATTTCATCTTGGCGCACGCGCGATGGTTCGGCATACTGTCGCGCAATGAGAACCCGGTCGTAGAATCGGGGCTGTGCTTGTATTGATTAGTGGGGGCGGGGTTTGGTGCACGCGATTTCGCTGGGGCTGACGCTTTTCGCGACATGGCTGTTGCTCTCCGGCGTGTATACGCCGCTTTTCATCTTTTTGGGTGTGCTGTCCTGCGCGATTGTCGTCGTGATTGCCCTGCGGATGGAAGTCATCGACCGCGAATCTCACCCGGTTCACCTGTCGATGTCTTTACCGGGATACTGGTTGTGGCTGGGTAAGGAAATCGTGCTGGCCAATATCGACGTGACCAAACGTATCCTGTCGCCAGGACAGGCAATTAACCCGAGTGTCTTCCGCGTCAAGGCCGGTCAAGATGACGAACTCGGTAAGGTTATCTACGCCAATTCGATTACGTTGACGCCCGGGACGGTCACCATTGATATCGATGATGACGATCTGGTTATTCACGCCTTGAGCGAAACGTCGAGAGACGATCTCGAATCCGGCGAGATGGACCGCCGTGTCACGGCGCTGGGAGATGGCGCATGATGTTCGCCGCCGCTACGGCTGCGTTATGTGTGGCCATGCTGTTGGCCCTGTTGCGGGCCTGCCTTGGACCGACGGTTTACGACCGCGTGCTGGCGGTGAATTCCTTCGGCACCAAGACTGTGTTGATGATCGCCGTTCTGGGGTTTCTCGCGGGACGTCCGGATTTCATGGACATCGCGCTCCTTTATGCCTTGATCAATTTCGTCGGCACGATCGCCGTCCTGAAGTTCTTCCGCTATGGCGACATGGCCCGCCCCGGCGGGCGACCGGCCGCCAAGGGGGGCGATTGATGGAAGCTCTTCTGGATATCGTAAGTGGTGTGCTGCTGGCGGCGGGGTCGTTTTTTATCATTTTCGGTGCCCACGGCTTGGTTCGGCTACCGGATATGTTCGCCCGCATGCACGGCGCGGGAGTCACCGACACGTTGGGCGCAGGTTTGTTCATCGCGGGCCTAATGATTCAGGGCGGATTCACGCTAGTCACCGCCAAGCTGTTCCTGATCCTGGTTTTTTTCTTTTTCGCGAGTCCGACTTCTTCCTACGCGCTAGCCAATGCCGCGCTGTCGCAAGGCGAGAAACCATGGACGTGGAATTCCGAAGACTCGAACGGTGATAAGGACGGTACGTCATCGAAAACCTAGTCAACATCGTCGTTCTCGGCTTCATGGTGCTGACGGTCTTGCTGATCATTCGCCTGCATAATCTGTTCGCCGTCGTCATGTTGAGCGGAATTTATAGTCTGCTGGCGGCCACGTTTTTCGTCGTCGTCGATGGTGTCGACGTTGCGTTTACCGAGGCCGCGGTCGGCGCTGGAATTTCCACGGTGTTGATGCTGGGCGCCCTGTCGGTGACCACGCAACGCGAGAAGGCGGCGGCGAAGAGCACCTTGGTGCCCTTGGCCGTGGTCGTTGTGACCGGCGCGGCTCTGGTCTACGGCACGCTCGACATGCCGAACTATGGCGATCCGGAGGCGCCGATCCACAAACATGTCGCACCTCGTTATATCGAGGACTCCTTGAAGGAGACCAGCGTCCCGAACATGGTGACGGCGGTGCTGGCGAGTTATCGAGGCTACGATACGCTGGGCGAGGTGACCGTTATCTTCACCGCTGGCATTGGCGTCATTTTGCTTCTTGTACGTGTCGGCGGGCGGCGTCGCCGGGAAGACGAGGACGCCGCATGAGCCATCATCTGGTCATCCGCGTCATCGCCAAATTACTAATTCCCTTCATTTTGCTGTTTGGGCTCTATGTGCAGTTCCACGGCGATTTCGGCCCCGGCGGCGGTTTCCAGGCCGGGGTAATTTTCGCCGTGGCGTTCGTGCTTTATGCGTTGGTTTATGGGTTGGACAATGCGCGGCGTATTATCCCCGACCGGTACATTCGCGCGGGGATTGCTCTGGGTGTTCTGATATTTGCCGGTACGGGCGTCGTGGCGATGTTCCTCGGGGGGAATTATCTCGATTATTCAGTATTGGCGCATGATCCGCCGCATGGCCAGCATTTGGGAATTTTCGTCGTCGAATTCGGTGTCGGGCTTACGGTGGCGTCGGTGATGGTCGCGATTTTCTTCGCCTTTGCGGGGCGCGGCCACAAGATCGATGAGAAGGAAGGCTGAACGGCGATGGAGTGGCCTGGCCTTTTTAACTACTGGATCGTCATTTTCCTGATGATGGCGGGGCTCTATGTCGTTATGGCCCGCGCTAATTTGATCAAGAAAATGGTTGGGCTGAGTATTTTCCAGGCGTCGGTCTTTATCTTCTATTTGACCATGGGCAAGGTCGCCGGCGGTACCGCCCCGATCGTTATTCCTGGCAACCCTGTCTATTCCAACCCGCTCCCGCATGTGCTGATTCTAACGGCCATCGTTGTCGGGGTCGCGACTCTCGCCATGGGGCTCGCGATCATCGTACGGATCAATGAAGCGTACGGCACGATTGAAGAAGACGAAATAGACCAACAGGAACACGATTCGTGATTACGACCCACTTGCCCGCACTGCAAATCGTCGTTCCGTTGGTATCGGCACCGCTCTGCGTGCTGTTGGGGAAGGCGCGGCTCGCCTATGCGCTGGCTCTAATCGTTTGTTGGGCCGTGTTCGGGATTTCGGTACTGCTGTTGGGACAGGTTCTGGACAATGGCGTCATCAGCTACCGGCTTGGCGGCTGGGCGCCACCCTGGGGCATCGAATACCGGGTCGATCCAGTCAACGCCTATGTGTTGCTGATCGTGGCGGCAATCGGCGCGCTGGTCATTACCTACGCCAAACCGAGCGTGGCAAAGGAAATCGGGTCCGGCCGCGAAACGCTGTTCTATACCAGTTATTTGTTGTGCCTGACGGGCTTGCTCGGCGTGACGATCACCGGCGATGCCTTCAATATCTTCGTCTTCCTCGAGATTTCCTCGCTTTCTTCCTATGTGCTGATCAGTCTTGGGCAAGATCGCCGCGCGCTGACCGCATCCTTCCGCTATCTGATCTTCGGCACCATCGGCGCGACATTCTTTCTTATTGGTGTCGGGCTGCTCTATCAGGCGACCGGAACACTGAATATCGCCGATATGGCGAACCGGGTCGCGCTGCTCGCGGAAAACCGGACCGTGCAGGCCGCCTTTGCTTTCATGGCTGTCGGGTTGGCCGTGAAAGCAGCACTGTTTCCGCTACATGCGTGGTTGCCCAACGCCTATGCGTATGCGCCTTCGGTTGTCACCGCGTTTCTCGCCGCGACAGCGACGAAAGTGTCGATTTATGTCCTGATCAGGACCTACTTCACGATCTTCGGACCCGAGTTCTCGTTCGAGGTCATGACCTTGGGGCCGGTTCTGATGGTGCTGGCTATCTTGGCGATGCTGGTTGGGTCGACGATCGCGATATTCCAGGACGATTTAAAGCGGCTGCTGGCCTATTCGAGCGTCGCGCAGATTGGCTACATGGTGCTCGGGCTCGGCTTCGCAACCGTGCTGGGTGTGACCGGCGGCATGTTGCATCTGTTTAACCACGCGCTGATGAAGGGCGGACTGTTCCTAGCGCTAGGCTGCGTTTTCTACCGGACCGGCTCGGTGAGTATCGAGGCGATGAAGGGGCTTGGACATCGCATGCCGTGGACGATGGCCGCCATTGTGATTGGTGGCCTTAGTTTGATTGGCGTGCCGCTCACCGTTGGGTTCGTATCCAAGTGGTATTTGCTTTTGGCGGCCATAGACAGCGGGATGTGGTGGATAACGATTTTCATTCTGGTGTCGTCCCTATTGGCGATCGTCTATGTCTGGCGATTGGTCGAAGCGGCCTATCTTTCGCCTTCGCCGGAGGGCGCGCCGTCCGGCGAGGCACCTTTGGTCATGTTGATCCCGACCTGGGTACTGATGCTAGCGAGCGTCTATTTTGGCGTCGATACACGGGTTAGTGTCGGTGTCGCTACACGGGCGGCGGAATTCCTACTCGGGGCCGGTTCATGAGCGCACCCGATCTCATACTTCTCGCCCTCGCCATCCCGCTTGTTGGCACAGTCCTAATCCTGATGTGCGAAGGGCGGCCGAATTTGCGCG
>JAJFJC010000312.1 GCA_021774385.1 Alphaproteobacteria bacterium | reverse complement strand
CAGCCCGAGTATCCGAGCCGCGTGGTCGTGCAGCCATTTCCGTTTGCCGCTGTCCTTGAGGGGGAGGGCCTCGATTTCAGCGACCGCGCGGTCGACGGGCTGCATCGGCCAGGCGCTGCCGAACAGGATCTTGTCCTGGAGCACGGTGTTGCCGAATTGTAACAGCGGCTCATAACCCGATGCCGGCGTTGCAAGGTATTTCGGCCGTACCGCGGCGACGGCGATGCAGACATTGGCGTGGCGCCAGGCGACAGCGACAAGTTCATGTATCCATGGCCACCCGGGCGGTGAGGCGATGACGCGCAATTCCGGAAAATGCCCCATGACTTCGTCGAGCAAGGCAGGACGGCCGTATTCCATCAAGGAGGCGGTAGAGAAGTTTGCCCCGGTGTGGATGTTGCACGGGATGTCGAGCTGGATACAGGCGGCGTAAAGCGGATAGAGCTTGGGATCGTTGATCGCCAGCTTGTTCTCGAACCCCTGGATGTTGAGGCCGCGCAAGCCCAATTCCCGCACCGCGAATTCGAGCTCCCGGATCGCCTCCATGCCCTTGTGTGGATCGACGCCGGCGAAGCCGATGAAACGGTCGCCATGCTGATCGCAGAAGCTGGCGACATCCTCGTTGCGGATTTTCAATCCGAAGGTGCTTTCGACGTCGCGTGCCTTGACGACCACGGCCCTTGCGTCGAGCGCGTCGTACATCGCAAAATATTCCGCAAGGGCATTTTCGCCATCCTTATTGACGGCGGATTCGCTGCTTTCATAGACCCGTCGGTAGTTTGTCAAATGTCCCTTGTCCGCGGGGTCACCGGTCAGTTCAGGAATTGGTGGCGTACTGCCGTAGTCGATGATTGAATTGCTCATGAGCGCCATGCCTCCTCGACGGTATCCCAACTATCATCGCGCAAATCTTCTTTCTCCGCGATCAATTCCCCTTTCTTGAGCTTAAGGGACGGTGTGCGGGGAAATTCCGTCCGGTATTCCAGATAGCGCGGGACCTTGAAGACGGCGAGATGCGCGCGGGCATGGGCAATGATCCGCTCGGGTGGTGCGTCTTCCGGTGTATATCCTTCGGCGAGCATGACATAGGCCTTCACCTCTTCGCCGCGCGCTTCGTCTGGGACGGGAACGACGCCGGCTTCGTCAATTTCCGGCATTAGCATCAGCGCCGCCTCGACCTCCCGCGCCGCGATATTCTCGCTCGACCGGCGGATCATGTCCTTCTTGCGTCCGACGATATAGAGGAAACCGTTTTCATCTTGCCGGAACAAATCGCCGGTACGGAACCAGTCGCCGAAGAAAGATTCCGTCGTCGCCTCCGGCTTATTGTAGTAGCCCAACAAAATATTCGGTCCCTTCACGACCATCTCGCCAATCTCGCCCTGGGCCACATCCTCGCCATCATCGTCGACGACGCGGCATTCGCGGAAGGCTACCGGGACGCCGCAGGAGCCGGAGCCGACCATTTCGGTCGATTCGAGAGGTACGAACAGGGTTGATCCGACTTCCGTCATGCCAAACGCCTCGCGCGCCTGGACGTTGAAACGCTGTTGCAGGTCGGCATGAATGGTTTTCCGAACCCCGTAGATGGCGACGCGGCGTAGATTGTTCTCGCCGTCGCGCGGGTCGGGCGGTTGCCGGTAGACGACTTCGGGGAAGATGCAAAAGTGAATTTGATGCGCCCGCACCCAGTCCATGAATCGGCTGGCGCTTGGCCGGTTGGCGATGAACAATGTCCCGCGCTGCAGGAATGCCATCAAGGTCATCCACTGCGGGTCCATGTAGAAATAGGGCTGGTGCGCTAGAATATTTTTATAAACGACACCATCGCGCCGCGCCGCGACCGTCGCCGTGCCGACCCAATAACGATGCCGCAACATGCATCCTTTGGGAAAGCCGGTGGTGCCTGATGTGTACTGGATGTTCATCAAGTCGTCCGGCGTCGCGGTTGCCGGCGGCACGAAGCCAGGGTCTCCACTGGCCAACAACTCGTCGAAGGATTGGCCTGGGCTATCGCCTTGGACAACGACGCGGTCGGTGGTGAGCGCTTTTGGCATCGCTTCGATGTCGTCCAGCAGCGCGGCATAGCCGTGATCGATGATCAGAAACTCTGCGTCGCCATCGTTAAGCACATATTCGACCTCCGGTGCCGTGTACCGAATATTAATCGGAATGATCACCGCGCCGAGCCGTCCGAGTGCGAGCCAAGTGATCGGGAAGCTGGGCAGATTGTTCAGCATGACGCCGACATGGTTGCCCTTGCGAACGCCGAAACGATGCAGGCCGTCCGCGAGACGGTTCACCGAGTCGACCAGTTCCCGGTAGGTCAATTTCTCGCCGGTATCAAAAAAATGCAGCGCCAACTGATTGGGTATGTCCGCTGCCGCCGCCGCTAGAATGTCGTAAATAGTGTCTGGCAGACGTTCGCTCTCAATTTGGCATAGCCGCTGCCGGGCCCCCCGAATATGCGCGTCGATGAGGTCCTCTTTGGTAAGATTTTTACCGATGATATCGAGAATATCGTCACGTGGCCGGTCGAGGCTGGTCATAATTATTGTTGCCTGAAATTGGTTTTAGTGACTTAAACCTGACCTTTTCGTTGCGGTGTATGTCAAGTTGCAACAACTTGCCAGGGGCTCGACATCTCCCAATATCGGTCCTTGATCGTTAATCGAAGAAAGCGCGCAATGTCGGTTGAAACCGAATCCGAACAGCAAGAAACCAGGAAGGCCAAGCGCGATCTGATTGTCGCCGTCGTTGGTGCGATTAGCGTCGCTATCCTTGGCTGGTATGGCTTCGAGCGCATGTCGGACGTCGCGAAGAAAGCCGGCATTCAGCCTAAGGCACAGACCGAAGTCGCGCCGCGCGAACCGGCCGCCGGTCCCGTCGTGGTGACACCAAGGGTAAGCGAGCTGGAAGCGGAGGCAACCGAAACGCCATCACCGCGGTTTGAAAGACCGACACCGGAGCCAGAGCCGGCAATCGTGAATGAGCGGCCGATCCTGCCACCGCCAGCGGTGCTTCGCGATTTGGCGCGCCGCAGGATTGAAACCGGCGACGCTGTAACCGGCGCTTTATTAGCGCTGACGGCCTTGCCGGAGGATTTCGACACGGTGCAAGATCCGGATATCCTCGCGACCTATCGGGTGTTGTACGACGCGTATCTCACCCGGCGGGAAATGGCTGTCCTCCGCGGTCATTTCCGCTTTGTCCGGTTGGCGGTCTTCAGTCCCGACGGCAAGCTCGCGGTGACGGCGTCGTCTGACAAGACCGCGCGGTTGTGGAATGTCGAAACGGGTGCCGAGGTGGCCGTTCTTGAAGGGCATGACGCGGAAGTCTGGTCCGCCGCGTTCAGCCCGAACGGCGGTCGTGTCATAACCGTTTCCTTCGATAACACGGCGCGGGTTTGGGATGTCGAAAGCGGTGAGACGACCTTGATTCTTGAAGGCCATAAGGGTGAAGTCAGCGCCGCCGCTTTCAGCCCGGACGGCAGCCGCATGTTGACCGCCTCTTACGACAATACAGCGCGGATTTGGGACACGGAGAGCGGAAAGACCATTGCCGTGCTGAATGGCCATACACAATTGATCCGTTCGGCCGCGTTCAGTGCCGACGGCGGCCGCGTGGTCACGGCGTCGCGGGATAGTACGGCCCGGATATGGGATACGGAGAGCGGCAAGGAACGCCGAATTTTACGCGGACACGACGGCGCCGTCCGGCTCGCCGCTTTTAGCCCGGATGGCCGTCGTGTAGCGACCGCATCCGCCGATGGTACCGCACGCCTATGGAATGCGGAGAGCGGTGCGGTTATCACGGTGCTCAGTGGCCATGATCAATATGTTACGGCGGCCTATTTCAGCCCAGACGGCCGCCGTGTCATAACCGCCGCTTGGGGAGATAATGCGGCGCGTCTCTGGGATGCGGAGACAGGCGGGGCGATCGCCGTTCTGCGGGGACATCGCGGCGAGGTCTACAACGCCGCGTTCAGCGCGGACAGCCGCCGCGTGGTGACGGCTGGGGGTGACAATACCGCGCGGCTGTGGGATTCGGAAACGGGTGCTAAACAAGGCGTTCTCAATGGACACCAGAATGTCGTCTATTCGGTGGTATTCAGTCCGGACGGCAATCGGGTTTTGACGGCGTCCGCTGACGGCACGGCGCGATTATGGGATGCTTGGGACGGTATTGCGGTGACGCGGCTAAGGGGCCATTCCGGTGGCGCGGTGTCTGTCGATTTCAGTGCGGATGGGAAGCAACTTGTTACGACCAGCAAGGGTGGCGTGGCGGAATATTGGGGTGTCGCAAATGGTATCAAAAATCCTGACGCCAAGGGCTTTGAAGCCGCGCCTGGAAATTCTCAAGATAGCGTGTTCGCGGTGGCGATTTCGGGAGACGGCGTGGCGCTCTTGAAGGACAGAAAATCCGGTGCCGTGCTGGCGGATTTGACTGGAGAGAGTACTGGCGTTCGCGAGGCGAAAATCAGCAGCGATAACAGGACTGTCGCGACAATCTTGCTGGATGGGAACGTGCGTCTCCATACCGTTATCCCATCGCTGAAAGAACTCGTCGCGCATCTAGAATCCGTGCTGCCGCGCGCGTTGACGCGCGATCAAAGGAGAGAATTGACCCGCGTGGCGAATACGGTGCGTTGAACGGGCGTAGCCCGGTTGATGAACCAGGGTTGAAGGGCTTCAGCCGCGCCCGGTTGCCAAGCCTCGTCTGAAACGCGAAACTTGCCGCGTCTTCAACACGGGAGAATAAAACGTGATCGTAGGAATTGAGGTCGGCGGAACCTTCACCGATCTGGTCATGGTTGACGAGTCGGGTCAATTATCCATCCATAAACTGCCCTCGACGCCGAGCGACCCTAGTGTCGCCGCAGTAGACGGCTTGCGTGAAATATTGGAAGTAGTCGGTGCACCGGGGTCCGCCGTGTCGGAATTGCTGCACGGCTCGACGATTGCGGCCAATGCGTTGATTCAGCGGCGCGGCGCGCGCACGGCGTTGATCACGACACGGGGGTTCCGTGACGTTTTGTTTATTCAACGGCAGGACAAAACGGTCGTTTACGACATGTTCTACAAGAAAGCCGAACCGTTGATTACACGCGACGCGGTATACGAAGTCACTGAACGCATGGGGGCCAACGGTGAGATTGTCACGCCACTTGACGCTGGCGAGGCGGAATCATTGGTCGATGAACTTATCGGTGGGAAGGATATCGAGTCGGTCGCCGTCTGTTTGCTGCACGCCTATGCCAATTCGACGCATGAGCAAACAATCGGCGATATCATCAAACGCAAATACCCGAATGTCAGGGTCTCGCTTTCCTCGGAAGTTGCGCCCGAACACCGCGAATATGAGCGGACAAGCACGGCGGTTATCGACGCCTATATAGGCCCGGCGGTTGAAAAGTACCTGACGAAGTTTGGTGACTCCGTTAAGGAAGTCGGTTTCCAGGGAACGCCACTGATCATGCAGTCGAACGGCGGTGCGGTGCCGCTCGAAACCGCGCGCCGACTTACCGCCAATATGTTTGTTTCGGGGCCGGCGGCGGCGGTAACCGCGGCGTCGGAGGTGGCACAGGCGACCGGCATTTCGGACGTCATCTCTATCGATGTCGGCGGGACGAGTTGCGATGTCTGTCTGATCACCGACGGCATGCCCCAGACTACGGTCAAGGGAACCGCGGAATTCAGCGTTGATGGCCTGCCGCTCAATGTCGTGATGACCGATATCGTGACGATTGGTGCCGGCGGCGGCAGTATCGCGCAAATCGATGCCGGCGGGATGCTGCAGGTGGGGCCGCAAAGCGCGGGAGCCGATCCGGGGCCGGCCTGCTATGGCCATGGCGGTGAATTGTTTACGCTCACCGATGCCATGCTGTTGCTGGGTTTGCTGGATCCGGAAACTGTATTGCCGGGTGGGATCAAGCTTCAGTCCAATCTTTCGGAAAAGGTGGCGGCCGATCTGTGCGGCCGTCTCGACCTCGAGCCTCTCGCGTTGGCCGAACGGGTCTACCGGATCGCGATTGTCAATATGGCGCAAGCCCTGCGGCGGGTTAGCGTCAAACGCGGTTACGATCCGCGTCAGTTCGCCCTTTTGCCTTGCGGTGGGGCGGGTGCCTTGATCGCGGGACCATTGGCGGTCGAAATGGGTATGGACCGAATTCTAATCCCGCCTCATCCCGGTATCTTCTCAGCGTACGGTTTGGCCGTCGCCGATGTTCGCATCGACTATGTGCGCGCCGATGGCGCGGTGAGGACCGATACGCTGAGCGCCGAGGGTTTCTCGGAGCGGATCGAGGATTTGAGGTCCCGGGCCGCCACCGAATTCTCCGCGCTGGGCTACGACCCGAATGCCTTGAAACTGAGTTTTGCGGTGGATGCCCGTTACGTCGGACAAGGTTACGAA
>JAJFJC010000311.1 GCA_021774385.1 Alphaproteobacteria bacterium | reverse complement strand
AGGCCTGCGCAAACGGATCGTATCTTTCACCCTCGACAATCCGGACGCGCTGGCGATTGGGGGCGAACCGATTGTCTGGAACGGCCGGTTTGTCGGTCAAATCAGCAGCGCGGCATACGGGCATACGGTCGGACGCACCGTCGCGCTCGGCTTGGTAACGGCCAACGACGGCAGCGTCGACGACATGGTCGCGGCCGGCGGCTTCGAGATCGAAATCGCCTCCGAGCGTTTCGCGGCAACGGCGAGCTTCCGCGCACCCTATGACCCGACCGGAGATCGAATACGCGGACGATCCGGCGAATGAGGGTAGCGTCGTGCGCGTAATTGGGCTGTGGCGTTATCCGGTCAAGTCGATGTTGGGTGAACGATGCGGGATGCTAGAACTGGACACGCGTGGCGTCATGGATGACCGCCGGTATGCGGTTCGCGACGCCAACGGAAAGTTCGGCAGCGGAAAGAATACGAGGCGGTTTCGCAAGATCGATGGGCTGTTTGAGTTTTCAGCAGTCTATTCGGATGGAATTCCGGTTGTGACCTTCCCCGATGGCTCGACGAAGCGGGGTGACGATGAAGACATCGACGCGGCGCTGAGCGATGCCTTGGGGCAGGCTGTAACGCTGGCGCGCGAAGCATCGATCTCCCACTTTGACGCGGGACCGGTCCATCTTCTGACGTCAGGCTCCTTGAATTGGTTAAAGAATCGATTGCCGAATTCCATCATCGACGCCCGACGGTTCCGCCCTAATATCGTTGTCGAGACGCAATACAACAAACCGCTCGAGCGCGAATGGATTGGAAAATTCGTGACCGTCGGGGCAGTAACCTTGAAAATTCTCGACGAAACCGAACGGTGCGGCATGGTGACGTTCGCGCAAGACGAACTTCCCCGCGCACCGGAAATTTTAAAGTCAATCACTCAAGAGAACGCGCTTCAATTTGGCGTATATGCTGAAGTGATTTCGCCCGGCACTATCGTTTACGGTGACGATTTCGCCGTGGGCAGCGATTGGGGGTCGAAACTGGGCTTACTTTGATTCGTTGCGCATCATTCAATCGGTCCGCAATCCCGCTTGCTTCATCAGCGGCAGTACCCGGTCGGCGAAATACTCCAAATCGGGTGCGAAATCGAAGAAATTAATCTGCATGCCATCGCATCCCGCTGCCTTAAGTTTAATGAATTGATCGACCACCTGCTCCGGCGTTCCGAAAACTTGTACATTGCCGCCGATGATGCGCTGCTGGCGTTCGTGCCCCCACCACGACGTTTGATCCCCACCGCGCATGGTTCCGACAAGACCATCGACGGCCAGCGGGTCCTCGCCATCCAGGATTGATTTACAAACCTGTTTCACCTCGCGTTCGGTATCTCGGCAAATGACATGGGGATTGATAACGGTGCGGACATCGCGGCCTTCGGCCGCCGCCAAATCCCGAACTTGTTTTGTATGTGCGGGTAACGATTCCAGAGCGGTGTTGATTTCCGCGCCGCCGGGACTGGTGATGAAGATCAGGTCGGAATATTTGGCGGCATATTCTAGCCCGGCCCTGGAACTACCGGCGTTGACCAGGATTGGACGGCCGTGCACGGGCTTCGGTGATGCATACGCGCCCCGCAGCGACCAATATTCCCCTTCCCAGGTCACATTGGCGTCATCGCGCCACAACCGGTCCATCATTTCAGTGAACTCAGCCGCCATGCGATAACGCGCGCCATGCGGTATTGCGTCGAGACCGAACATGTCGATCTCATTCGGTCGGAAGCCGGTCACCACGTTGAGACCCCAACGCCCCCCGGTCATATGGTCGAGTGTCGCGCCGAATTTAGCCAGGTGCAGGGGATGCCAGCCATACAGGACATGCACTGTTGAAATCAGAATTATATTGTGGGTCAGCGCCGCGACACCTGATGTCATCAACAACGGGTCGATTGAGTTTTTTCGGTACTTGATTTCACCGCCATGGCCATCAGCGCCGAGCCATTGCGCCAAACCGAAAACCAGATCGAACCCGATTTCCTCGGCGCGAACGACAAGCCTGGCGTTGTAGTCGAAAGTCCAATCGGTGCCGCGCGATGCTTTCGACGGGGTCCAGCCACCGTTTTGGATTGGCAGGAAGAGCCCCAGCATAAGCGGCTGACGCTTCGTGCGTTCAAGGGCGCTCAAGCCGTCCCGGGCGGCCAAATCCGGTGCGCGGCTGGGAACGAGTGGCGATGTCATTCAGCGGCTTGCGGCGGCGCATCTCGATATTGCTCCCGTCGCGGATCCCACTCCGAGGCGCCGACGCGAGCGAAGGCTTCCGCCGGGCTCAAATCGGCTATCGGCACCGGATGCCGATTTTCTGCTTTCATGGCGGTCAAGGCCATGTCGCAGGCGCCAATGACCTGGATTAACAGAAGCCCCGGTACGATCGCGATGCGATACCCCATTTCCTTGGCTTCCGCGAAATCGACATCCGGCGTCTTGCCACCGCGCACGACATTGAGCAGGCAAGGTCCCGTGACTTCGCGCGGGACGGCGCGGACTTCTTCGATAGTCTGTGGCGCTTCGAGAAACGCGACGTCGGCGCCGGCCTGCAGCGCGGCGTTACAGCGCCGAACGGCTTCCTCAAACCCCAGGCTCGCCCGGGAATCGGTGCGCGCGATGATGACAAAATCCTTATCTCTGCGAGCGTCGTCGGCGGCACGGATCTTCGCCAGATAGTCGTCTAGCGAAATCAGTTCCTTGTCTTCGAGATGCCCACAACGTTTCGGAAACGCCTGATCCTCGATATGAACGCCGGCAACCCCTGCCTTTTCGAAGGCCCGGATCGTGCGGAATGTATTGAGTTCGTTGCCGTAGCCGTTATCCGCATCGGATATCACGGGCAGGTCGACGGTGTCGGCGATGCGGCCCGCGTTCTGCACCATTTCGGTCATCGTCAGCAAACCATAATCCGGATACCCGAAGCCGGAAGACGTCCCGCCGCCCGTCATATAGACGCTGGAAAAATCAGCATGCCGGATCAGTTTCGCCGTCATACCGTCATAGGCGCCCGGCGCAATGACCATGCCATCGGATTCCATCAACGCTTTAAGCCGCTTTCCCTGGGACATGTTCGTCTCCTTTTTCTCTTCCTCGTCCGGTTTGATTTCCGCAGTGACGTAAAAAACGGTACAACAATAATATCCGCGGCGTAAGGGACCCGGCTCTTTTGGGACTCAGCCGTCAGCTTTGTGCGAATGAAAATTTCGGGAGGAATTTATGGAAGCGCTTCCCTATCAAGCCGCGAAGATCAAGGGCCGTGAGACCATCATGGAAGGCACCGACATGCGCGTCAGGGTCCTCACCTTGGACGAAAACGAATCTATTCCTTGGCATTACCACAGCGAAATCACGGACTCTTTCGTCTGCCTCGAAGGACCGATGGTGGTGGAAACCCGCGCGCCCCGCGCCGAGTATGTCTTAGAGGCTGGCGAGCGTTGCGAAGTCCCGCCAAAGGTTGCGCATTATGTTCATGGTCTAGACGACGGCCCTTTCAAATTTCTGATCGTTCAGGGCGTTGGCGTCTATGACAATATCGCGGTGGGCGGAAATCGGGGCGCCTAATCCCTCGTCACGGTGTCGACGAGAGGACTATCGTTTGTTCAAACGGCAGGGAATTCTTCAATGAGTGAAACATATGATGCTATCGTCGTCGGCGCGGGTGTTGTCGGGGCATCTACGGCATTCCATTTGGCGAAGCTTGGCGGCCTCAAGGTTTGCATTGTTGAGCGCGGTGGGGTTTGCACCGGCGGCACGGCAAAATCCTGCGCCATCGTGCGTAGCCACTATTCGGTGCCGACGAACACGGAATTGACGCTGAAAAGCATTGAGATGTTTGGCCACTTCAAGGATTGGCTTGAAGATGACGAGGCAGTGTCCGGGTTTGTGAATTCGGGTTACATCATCACCGCGCCGGAAGGCGATTACGCCGACAAGCTTGCGGAAAACCTGACCATGCAGGCCGGCGTTGGCGCCGACACCTTTCAGATTTCCAAGGAAGAGGCGTTGGAACGGCATCCCTTGCTGTCGCTCGACGACGCACGGACGATCGGCTATGAACCGAATTCCGGTTATGCCGATCCCTACCTGACGACGAGCAGCTTCATCAATGCCGCGCGGCGCAAAGGCGTGACGATCAAAACCGAATGCGCCGCCGAATCGCTCATCATCGAAGGCGGGTGCGTGAAAGGTGTCGAGACGGCACAAGGGACACTGTTCGCGGATACGGTCGTCGTCGCAATCGGACCCTGGTCGCGAAGCTTGACCGACGCGGCGGGAATCGACATTCCGCTTGATGTTTCCCGCCATACCGTGCTGACCCTCCGCGCGAATGAAGACTATGATCGTGACCTGCCAATCGTTAAGGATCTGGCGACCGAAAATAAAATGTATTTCCGGCCGGCAAGCGGTGGCGTCGTTTTGGTCGGTACCGGCGACCATGGCGATCCGATCACAAACCCGGATGCCATGGATGAGAACATCGGCGACGATTTCGTGTTGCTTCAGGGGGGGCAGGTCGCCCATCGTATGCCAAGTTTCGCGGAGGCAGCGCTAACCGATAGTTGGGTCGGCGCTTATGATATTACACCGGACTGGAATCCCGTATTAGGGTTCGTTCCGGACGTCGACAGGCTCATGGTGAATTTCGGATTTTCCGGTCACGGTTTCAAACTCGCGCCGGCAATTGGAAAGGTGCAGGCACAGACCGCACTTGGATTACCGACCGATGTCGATATAAGCGGCTATGGGTTGGACCGCTTTGCGGCGGGTCGTTTGCTGACCGGCGCCTACGGAATTGGCTCGATTAGCTAATAGACTGCGCTGACCGTTTCCATCGCCGGTGATGGGGACCAGTGGCCGGAGATAGATTCGTTAACCATTTCGCGTAGGGCGCCATACACTTCGCGCCAGTCCGCCGATTCGATGGCGGAAACGCGCAACTCGGCAATTCTTTCCTCAAGCGTTTCAATATCGTCATCGGCGAGCAGTCCGTCCACAATGGCTGACCATAAGCGGTCGTCCGGCAGTGCACGCAGCACGATTGGCATTTCTTCGGCCATTTCGCGCAACAGCATGCTGACAATAGTATTCCGGGTCATCATTCGATCCTCCCCAAAATGCGGGTTACACGCAATATGATGCAAGCCGCATGCCGTAGCTTATACATACGGGAGTGTAACGTTAACGCCGTTCGCTTGCTTCGCCGCGCATTTTTTCTAGGAGGCCGGGTCCGAACGCTGCGGCGATGCGTGCCGCATCGGCGTTATTCTCCGCATAAGGACGGTATGCCATGTCTTGTATAAGGATGTGATGGTTAAGCCATTCCTTCAAATAGTCAGCGAGATCACTCGCGAGATTGGGTGCCGCTGCCGCGGAGAAATTTCCCCGTAGATCTTGTATGTAGGCGACAAAAGTGGCGTGTTCTTCTTTGTGATCAAGCGCTTCCGGATAGGCGCAGGCATCCATAACCCGTTCCTCGCGCGTAAAGTGGATGTCGATATAGTCGACAAGGCGATTGAGTAGATCGTCTAATACATCATAGGCGTCACCAGCGCTTGCGCTCTCATACAATCGGTTGATCAGATGAATCAACGCCTTGTGATCGTCGTCGATTAACGTTACGCCGACGCTCATGGAATCGTTCCATTGGTAGAACATTTTCTGTCTCCCATCGGCGAATTGGCAGCCCTTTAGCAAATATAAGGCAATACCGTGGGGTTATGCCGCTACTGATTCGCCTTAGGCCAGCTTGACGCGGTGATCATGTGGATATGATACCGCTTTCGAATTGATAAATGCTAGCGGCATTGGCATGTGGGCCGTAAACCGCTCTTTCGGTCGGTGCGGACACTCCCTATATTATCGATCATGAAAACGAACCCCCCCGCATGGCTTCGGCCGTCCTTGGAATTTGGCCCACTGGGCATTTTCTTTGTCGTTTATTACTCATTCGATCTCTTTGTCGCGACGGGAACGTTCATGGTGGCGACAGCCGTAGCGCTTGTCCTGTCTTATGTTTTGGAGCGGCGAATTCCAATTGTACTCGTGGTAACGGCTGTCGTCGTATTGGTCTCCGGCGGCCTGACGCTTTATTTCGAAGATGAGCGGTTTATTAAAATGAAGCCAACCGTCGTACAGGGCGTGATTGCGGCTGTTTTGCTTGGCGGACTGCTTTTCCGGAAACCATTGCTCAAACCGTACTTAAATGCTGCATGGCAATTGACCGAGCAGGGCTGGATTTTGTTAACCCTTCGGTTTGGGTTGTTTTTTGCTGTAATGGCTATCATCAACGAAATTGTCTGGCGAACACAGAGCACCGATTTTTGGGTCAACTACAAGTTCTTTGGCGCACTGGCGCTAACCTTCGCGTTCACGGCCAGCCAGATGCGATTGATCGCGCGTTGCCAAATCGAAGTGGAAGATGAAGAAGCCGGTCCCTGAGTAGGAACCGTTAAGGGAACGGGTTGGTCCGTGCCGCGAATATAGGTTCGTCTTTAACTTCTCGAAAATGGTTAAGCGCCCAGTGGACGGAGGGAAACGCGATCTGATCCCAGGGGATCGAGTCCCATTCGAAGAGATCAACCTCCAAGCTTTCCTCGCCTGCCGCAAACTTAGGTTCGCGTAGGGTTGCTCGATAAATCAACTGAACCTGGCTGATGCGCGTAATGTTGTATACCGCGAGCAGCGCATCGATTTCGATGTCCGCGCAAGCTTCTTCCTTGGTCTCGCGAATTGCACCGTCTTCCGCAGCTTCGTTCAGTTCCAAATAACCGGCCGGGATCGTCCAGTAGCCGCTACGTGGTTCGATTGCACGGCGGCATAACAGGATGCGGTTCTCCCACGTTACAACCGACCCCACGACGACAAGGGGGTTATCATATCGGATATAGGTGCATTCCGGACAGATGAGACGCGATCTAGTGTCACCGTCGGGCGTTTCGCGGATGCGTGGCCCAATGCCCTCGGTAAGGTGTGTTGATGGACTCTTTGTTCCAGAATCGGACATGCCGATAATCTGGACCGCGTGTGCGATCCAGACAAGCCCCATCGGCGGTTATTGTAGCTAAATGATTTTTAGACTGAGATATCGAGTTGCGAACCACGCGATGTACCGGTGGTCGACGACCCTTCGCTGCTTGTTCCAGCGGATTGGGTGGAGGAAGCCGTGGCGCTTGTGCTGCCTTGATTGCTTGATTGTGTGGAAGCCTGAAGTGTTTGCTGAACTGCGGTTTGGGTGCCACTTGCTTGTGAGGCACTTAACGCCGCTGTTGACGCTGATCCTGCGATTTCGCCGATAGCCATTCGTTACTCCGTTTCTCGGGTAAGAGGTCAATTGTGACAAATCATACCGAGGGCGTCTTAAGAAAAGTTTAAGATCCCATGGGCCGTTGTAACTTGTTGTTTCTTAACGGCTTACCCGCCAAATAGTATTTGAGGCAGCGTCGGCGATTAACAAACTTCCATCATTCCAAAGTACCAGCCCGGCGGGGCGGCCAATCACCTGTGCCTGTGTCGACCCGCCCCATCCTTTTGCCGTGTCGACCCAAAATCCGGTAACGAAATTCTCATACCAACCCAATGGTTTGCCATCTTTAAAGGGTACTCGAACGACTTTGTATCCGGTCGGTACGGCGGAATTCCATGACCCTTGCAGCGCGACAAGCGCGTCGTCGCGCCAATCCGGCGGAAACTGGCTGCTATCGGCGAAGGCCATGCCAATTGGCGCGGAATGCGATTGGAACAGAACATCCGGTACAATGCTGCGTTGGACCAGGTCCGGGCGACGGTCGGCATATCCGGGCATCGGGTTCCGCCCAATGTAGGCATAGGGCCATCCGTAGAACCCGCCGGGCCGGACTTCGGTTAGAAAATCCGGTACAAGGCCGTCGCCCATGCCATCGCGTTCGTTTACGACCGTGAATAACTTTCCGGACCGTGGATGAAAGGCGATACCGACGGGATTGCGCAGGCCATGCGCAAAAACTTTACCGCCGGAACCGTCCACGTTGAATTGTTTTATCGATGCGCGCGGTAAGGGTTCCTCGTCGACATTTCCCTCGCTGCCGATGGCAACGTAGAAATGCTTGCCATCGGGTCCGAAAACGATATTGCGTGTCCAGTGGCCACCCGGTTCGCCAAACGCGCCTTCCGGTGTTATTCGCTCAGGTGCGGTTTCCGCGCGCCGTTGGCCGGCGATGAACGGGATCCGCCAAACACCTCGAAGGTCGGCGACGTAGAGATACTTGCCATGCAACGCCAGGCCGTGAGGGGTGTCGAATCCATCCACGAATGGCGATATCTCGTCCGCCCGGCCATCCCCATTTCGATCGACGAGCAGTGTTACCTCATCAATGCGGGGTTGGGCGAGGAATACCTCTCCCGTCGGTGCGACCGCCATCCATCGCGCGTGGCTGAGTCCTTCCGCGAAGATGGAAACCTTGAATCCATGCGCGGCAATCGGTACCTGGCCCGATTTGCGCCGAATGACATCGGCGCCGTTCGAGGCGCTAGGCGTTATAAAAGGAGCGGGTAATTCCGATGGTCGGAAATGAAAGCGCTGACCGGGCTGATCATTGGGCGATTGGGCGAAAATCGATGGATTGGCCAAGAAAACAAACATAAATATTACGGCACGTATCATCCTTACCCCCCGATTAACTTCATCAAATTTGCGACCCTCCGGTATTTATGGTTCTTACGTAAGGTCTAAATAACGATTTGATGTTTATTCTAATTGTGGTACGAATTTACTAGTATCAAGTCTAAACTATAGAATAATTAAGTAAAAATTTAAATAAATGGAACAATTAAGTACAGATATTTCATGGCGAAGAAGGCCCGACGTGGGGAATGTTCAAGCGTTGCTGGCCATGGCGCATGATCGGTCCCGTACGGGGAGAGAGCATTTAGCCAGCGCGGTCAGTGACTTGTTCGCGGAAAATAGTACCGTTTTGAGCGATAGCGAACGCGCCATTATGAACGATATACTGAACCAGTTGGTTAAAGATGTCGAAATATCGGTCCGACTGAAGCTCGCGCATCGGTTAGCCGATGTCGAGACGGTACCGCGCGCGCTGATGGTTGAATTGGCCAATGACGAAATTGAAATTGCCGCACCAGTCTTGAGCCGTAGCAAGGTACTCCAGGATATTGATCTTATTGAAATCGTACGACACAGGTCGATGGAACATCAGTTGGCGATCGCAATGCGGGAGTCCGTCGAGGCGACGGTTAGCGATGCGCTTGTGGAGACGGGCAACGATCGCGTCGTGGAAACTCTCCTCCGCAACCGGGGTGCGATCTTGCAGGATAAGACGTTGGCGACCATCGTCGATCAATCGCGTGAGCACCGAAACTACCAGGAACCGCTGTTGCGTCGCGAGGAACTCAGTCCCGAACTGGCAAAACGCATGTATCGGTGGGTATCGGCGGCAATACGATCGTCGATACTCGAACGATATGACTTGAATAAAGATGATTTCGACGATGCGTTGGAATCGGCGACTGGCGAGTCGGTGGGTGAAATAGAGCACAACGATACCGGAAAACACGCCGACGGGGTGGCGGAGACACCTCGGAAAATTGACGAAGACACGCAGAACGAATTGGTTGATGCGTTGCGTAAAGGGGAGGTAACGCTGTTCCAGATGGAACTGCAAAAGGTGACGGGTCTTCGCCTGCCTTTTCTGCGAGCCGTGATGTTTGAGCCGGGTGGCGAGCGGCTGGCGATCATATGTCGGGCGATAAAAATGACTCCGAAGTTTTTTTCCGCCATTTATCGTTTGTTGCGCGCCGCATCGCTCGGCGCGACCGAACTGCCCCGTGGCGAATTAACCCGCATCGCATCACTTTATCTCGACATCAAGCCGAACATGGCGGAGACGGTTTTGCACAACTGGTGTCGCGATCCCGATTATTCCGCCCCCATCGAAACCGTCATGGGCAAACCGTCGTAGGGTTGAGACCGATATGGTCTCGCGCCGAATATTGTATCATCATGAATTGATATTCTAGCCGTGACCGCAAAATGACATCGGTACCAAACGAACGAAGCCGCGGCGACATTAGGGCGCTGCTGAAGATGGCGCTTGAGCGTTCGTCGTCCGGACGGGATGCCTTGGCGCAATCGATAGCGGATATTTGTCTGGAAGATGGGCTTGTGCTGAATCCGCGCGAATTCGCGTTGATTTTTGACATTCTCCACAAACTGATCCGCCGTGTCGAAATGCGTGTCCGGCGTGATCTCGCACAGCGGCTGGCATCTCGTGGGGACGTGCCGCGCGAATTGATCGTCACCTTGGCGAATGATCAAATAGACGTTGCTTATCCACTCTTGGTCGAAAGTGACGTTCTTGAGGATGCGGACCTGATTGCGATCACCAATGATCAAAAAACCAGCCATCAAATCGCAATTACCTTGCGCGAAAAATTAAGTGCGGCTGTTTCTGAGGCACTGGTCAATTCCGAGAATCCGCACGTTATTGATTCGTTGGTGCGAAATCCCGCGGCGGAGATCGCGCGGCCGGTGATGCGGCGCCTGGTGGATATGTCTCGTGACACGACGACATTGTGGAGGCCACTGTTGCAACGCCATGATCTGGGTGCGGACCTTGCGTGGCAAATGTCGGAATGGGTTGGCGATGCGCTAAAAGAATTTATCTCGAAAAACTTTCCGACGGGAATTGATGGCCTTTCGGATGAAATAGAAAACGCCGTCGAAGAATCAGCGTCTTTCGAAATCGATCAGCAGGCCGACCTTGCAGTCCGTATCGCCGAAATCGAAAGGGACGGTGGAATTTCCGCAAATACGCTTGTCAGGGCATTAGGTGACGAGGATATTGAGCTTTTCGAAGCGATGTTCGCACGCCTCACCGGGATCGATGCCGTGGCCATGCCGGTGATCGTCTATGATCCGGGAGGCGAACCATTCGCGATCGCTTGTAAGGCTTGCGGTTTGCGGCAATATGAGTTCGAACAGCTTTACCTATTATTGACCAAAACGCTTTCCGGCGAGCATTTGGCCGATGCGGAAGAGTTCAAAAGAATTCGGACCTACTACCGTGATCTTGACGAGTTGGCGGCTCAAACCATTATACAGGAATGGCGGCAGGCGCCCTCCAAAGCATGGCAAACGGCCTAAAGTCCTTGAATTCCCGGAAAAAATAATCCCTGCTATATTTCAAACCTAATTCCTTATGTCCGCGGTATGAAACGGAATAACAATGGCGTTGCAAGGGTTGCCCATAGCACTGCTCGGACTTTTCGCGATCGTTGTCGCGATATTACTGGCTGGTTATCGATATACGAGCAACCGCCCGGTCCGGCGGCTGCTCGCCTCGGGCATAATGTTTGTTGTCGTCAGCGCGTTGGTCTTGATCGCAACTTATATTCCACGTTGGACCGACATCGCGCCCGAACACGCCATATCTTTGTTGACCGTGCAGATCGCGCACGTCCTTTGGTGGCTGGCGCTTGCAAGCGTGTCGATTCGCGCATCCGACGTATTGCTGTGGCGCGGTTTGTTCGGCGGCCAAACGGTTCCAAAGCTACTGAAGGACGTACTCGGCGCGATTTACTATATCGTTGCCTTGTTCGCGATCGTCGCATTCGTCTTCGAGCAGCCGGTTACTGGTTTGCTGGCGACTTCGGGGGTTGTCGCCGTCGTGTTAGGTTTTGCCCTGCAAAATACATTAAGCGATGTCTTTTCAGGTATTGCGCTGAATATGGAGCATCCCTACCGCCAAGGGGACTGGATTCGTCTCGACACGGGTTTCGAGGGCGAAGTTGTCGAAATTAACTGGCGGGCGACGCACTTGCGAAGTCGCGAGGATACAGAAATCGTTCAACCCAATTCCGGGATGGCGACGGCTCGCATCGTGAATTTTCATTATCCGGACCGTGGGTATGCCTTCAATATTCAAGTTCGGGTCGACTACAAGGTTCCCCCGGTGCGCGTAAAATCCGCGCTAAAGGCTGCGGCTCTGGCATGTGAAAATATTAAACGGCATCCCGGTCCCATTCCCCGGATCCTCAGTTTCGAGGAATCCTTTGTCATGTATGACTTAAAGGTTTGGGTTTCCGACTTCGCAAGGCATCCAGATCATGTCGATAGTCTAATGACGAGTATCTGGGAACATATGCGCTGGGCCGGCATCACGGCCGCGTTTCCGCAACGGGACATTCATATATTCGAGGACAAAGAGCGGGACGAAACCGCGTCGCTGGCGGTTAGCGAACTCCTCGACAGAGTTGACCTGTTTACCTCGCTTGAGAAGGAGGAAAAGGCGGAACTGGCGTCCGGGCTAGATCAGAAACACGTTCGGTCCGGTCAGCGGATCGTGGAGCAGGGTGCGGAAGGGTCGTCGCTATTTGTCGTCGCGGAGGGCTTGCTGGAGGTGCGGGTTCGGTTTGACGACGATGGCCCCGAACGCAAGGTCGCGCAAATAGGACCCGGTGATTTTTTTGGAGAAATGTCGTTGCTTACCGGTGCCCCTCGAAGCGCGACGGTCGTCACGCTAACGGAATCGGTAATCTATAAAATTGAGAAAGTTCATCTTGAGCCGATCCTGAAAGCCCGGCCGCTAATCGCGGAGTCGTTGGTCGCACTTCTCAGCCTAAGACAGGAAGCCACCAAAGCGGTTGGCGAAGGCGACGATGGGGAAGCACTGGATAGTCAGAAACTAGACTCTGGTTATGCGGAACAGATGTTGCACCGCATCCGCAATTTCTTTCAGCTCCATCACTAACCGTTCGCGCTGTCAGTCCTGGTTGAGGGCCGCGACGCCCGGTAGCGTGCGGCCTTCCAGCCACTCCAAGAATGCGCCGCCTGCGGTCGAGACATAGCTAAACCGGTCCGTTACACCGGCGTGGGATAGCGCCGCAACCGTGTCGCCGCCCCCGGCGACAGTCGTGAGACCGCCATCGGTTGACAATGCCGCCGCTGCTTGAGCGACGGCGACCGTTGCCGCGTCGAAAGGCGGCACTTCGAATGCACCAAGCGGACCGTTCCAGACCAAAGTACGACAATTGGAAAGCTGGGTCTTAATCGCTGAGATACTTTCCGGGCCGAAATCCAGAATCATTTGATCGTGTGGAACCGAATCGGCTGCAACCGTTTGCGTTTGGGCGCCGGCTTCGAAGGCAGGCGCGATGACGGCGTCGGTGGGTAGCAATATCTTGCAGTTTTTTGCCTCCGCTCGGGACAGAATATCACGCGCCGTATCGGCCAGGTCCTTCTCGCAAAGGCTGGCGCCGACATTGATGCCTTGCGCGAATAGAAAGGTATTCGCCATGCCGCCGCCGATAATCAGTAAATCGACCTTGTCGACAAGGTGCCCTAGAACTTCGAGTTTACTCGATACCTTCGCGCCGCCAACAATGGCCGCGAGAGGTCGCTTGGGATCGTCAAGAGCGGCAGACAGGGCTTTTAACTCGGCCTCCATATTGCGGCCCGCCGCCGACGGTAGCCGGTGGGCTATGGCTTCCGTCGACGCATGCGCTCTGTGTGCCGCCGAAAATGCATCGTTGACATAGATGTCACCAAGCCGCGCTAGTGCGTCGGCGAATGCGGAATCATTGGATTCCTCGCCTTTATGAAATCGCAAATTCTCAAGCAAAATTATGCCACCGTCTGGAAGCGCGTCGACGGCCGCTTCCGTGTCTGCGCCAATGCAGTCGGAAGCAAACGTGACGGTCCGCCCGCCGAGGGCGCTTTGTAGCACCGCAGCGACGGGTTGGAGCGACATTTCCGGAACGACGGTTCCCTTGGGGCGTCCAAAATGCGAGAGGACGATCACGCGCGCACCATTTTTTACCAATTCGTTTATCGTCGGTGCCAGTCTGTCCAGGCGGGTCGTGTCGGTCACCTGCCCGTCTCGCATGGGGACGTTTAGGTCGCCCCGTACAATGACCCGTTGGCCGGATGTCCGTAAGTTGTCGAGTGTTTTAAACATGGCGTTTTCTACCACGTGCAACGAGCGTTGCGACAGGGTATCGTCGTGAAATTAGGAATAGGGGGTGGCGTGCTCGGAGACGATCAACGCGCTGAAATTGTAGACTGGCTTCGCGATCAAGCGAATATTGCGGTGGCGGCAAATGAAATCGTCGCCACGGGGAAAACGCTCGACTACTACATCGGTTGCTGGGGGATGCCCCAGGAAAAGGCGGCGCTGGAAAGCGGCGCTCCGGTTTCGGTCTGGCGCGGGGAAGGATATTTGTTCCTGATCGTTGACTACGATGATTTTCGTGCCGCGGCGGTATATTGAGGATTTTGAAACTCAATCGCAAAGCCGGTGCGCATGTAGTTTGCGGTAATATGGCTCACACTGGTCCGCTAATTCTCTCAATGGACCCGGAAGGGTTACTTTTTTTGGTCGGTATTCGACGAAGCCCGTGGACCGTATTACGGAATCGTACCAGTATTTGCTCCAGACACCGTCGGTTGGCCGAAACCCGGAAGACCAGGACAGCATGGAGTCGGAAAATGTGATTCCGACAGCGTGACATAGCCGCGTAAGAAGATTTTTGGGATTACACAAGACGTCCTTTGAATCTAGAACGGGTGGCGGCGTTCCGTCCCGATCACGTATCTTTTCGAAAAGGGCAACTTGCTGAGGCAAGCCTGTATCGGCCAGCGTCATGGTTTCGCGTACCTTTGTATAGGAGGCGAGAACTTCACTCGGGTCTCTGATCAGAAAACAGTTGGTTAGGTTTTCGAGCCAGTCATGCTCTATTTCCGGCAGCAGGTGGTGGGACATATGTTTTTGATACCAAACCGACCGTCCGTCCGGTACAGGGCCGCAAAGTACCGCCGCCGTTTTCCGCCAATCATCCGGTTGGGCGGCGATGACTTCATCGCGACCTGGATGATCCAGCCCGGTTTGCCGTAAATAGTGGCCGTAAAGCGGTTCGTCCGTTACAGCCGTGTCATGACGATTGCCGAACGAACGCAGCATGGCGGTCGAAATATTGCGCGGCCCGGACCACATGGCGATGCGCAGCGGTTGGGTCATGACGACGGGCATTCGCGCTCGATTAAGGCATGGTAAAGCTTGCGGAGCCGCGCCGTCGTTTCTCCGAGCTTACCCGGCCCGATGATGCGCCCGTCGATGGTTGCAACGGGCGTAAGGCCGCCGAAGGTGCCGGTGACGAAGGACTCTTCCGCACTATAGACTTCCGTAAGCGAAAAGTTTTTTTCGAAGACCGGGATATCGTTTTCACGGCAAAGTGCGATCACGTTCGCCCGGGTAATGCCGGGTAAGCAGTATTGGCCGGTCGACGTCCAGACTTCGCCGTGCCGCACAATAAAGAAATGCGTCGAATTGCAGGTTGCGACAAAACCGTGCGGATCCAGCATCAATCCTTCATCCGCCCCCGCCTTATCCGCTTGGATGCAGGCCGCTATGCAATTTAATTTCGATAGGCTGTTCCATTTTGGATCCTGCGTATCCGGGGCGCCCCGATGGACGTGCACGGTGAAAAGCGTCAGTGGCGCTACGTCGCGCGCGATTTTATGTTCGGGAATGATGACGACGGTCGCGCCGCCAACATTGGCATTGGGGTGCTGATACGGCGTGCGTTTGAGGCCTCTGCTCACGATGAGGCGGATATGGACACCATCCGTCATGTCGTTTGCGTCGCAGGTTCGTTGAATTTCCGCGGCCAACTGTTTCGGCGTCATGCCAATTTCGATATCGACGGCCTTCAGATTTTCGTAGAGCCGCGTTAGGTGTTGGTCCAGAAAGGCAAGTTTACCGTTGTGCAACCGCATGCCTTCCCACATCCCGTCGCCCAGAAGGAACCCGCTATCGAAAACGGATATTTTTGCGTCCGGTCGCGGTATCAATTCGCCATTGATGTAGATGAGAACGGTTTCGTTACGAGCATCGTCTTCATACGCGTGAGTACCTGTCGCCATAAAAAATTCCTAACTATCGAAATCCAAACGCCGCTGCGGAAGGTATGCCACCGCCACGGTTGCGATAATGGGTGTCCCTAAGATATTTTCATATTGGAGATTTTGAGGGAATGGTGGCGTGATGACGGATCGAGACGCCCATATGAAGGCGTTGAAAGAGACGGGGTTCTGGGGTCGGGCAGCGGCGGGGTGCCTTATTCTCGCGCTCGACAGCGGCCGTATTCTTATTCCGCATCGTTCCGAGCACTGCCAGCAGCCTAATACTTGGGGGACGTGGGGCGGTGCGATCGACGAGGGTGAATCGCCGGAAGAAGCCGTTCTTCGCGAACTCGCGGAGGAAGCTGGTTTCGCGACACCTATTGAGACGGTTCCGCTTTACGTTTTCGAACATGATTCCGGATTTCGATATCATAATTTTCTTTTGACCGTTGAATCGGAATTTCGACCACGGACGAATTGGGAAACACAAGCCTTTGCCTGGGTACAATTCGGCGATTGGCCCGAGCCGGCGCATTTCGGTTTGACCGCCTTATTGTCCGATGCCAAGAGTATTGCCGTATTGGAAGCGCGTTCGAAAGGCCTTACAGGCTAATCGTTGAAGTCGGGTGGTAGCGATGAGACCAGAACATCGCAGGGCGAGACCGCCAGAAGATTCTTCGAAGTTGATTTTCGCCACCAGCGTTCGATTGTATTTCTTCGGCGATGGCCGACCACGATCAGGTCTGCGCCTATTTCCCGGGCCGTCGCACTGATCTCATCCACCGGGTCGCGGTATCCCAAACGACCTTCCGCCTTAATGCCCCGCTGGCGCAAGCGTTCGACACCTTCGTCCAAATAACTTCGGATTTCCCGCTGCTCTTCGTTCACGAGATCGGAAGGATTGACACCGCCGGCGATTGGCATTGTCGTGGAGGATGTGATGACGGCAAGCAAATGCACTTCCGCCTTGCAGAACTCCGCAAGCTCCGCGCCTTGGCGCAAGGCAGCCCGATATTCAGGG
This sequence comes from Alphaproteobacteria bacterium, assembly GCA_021774385.1. Classification (GTDB taxonomy): domain Bacteria; phylum Pseudomonadota; class Alphaproteobacteria; order UBA8366. The sequence goes on along the minus strand of JAJFJC010000311.1, from coordinate 92 downwards.
CTTCCATCATATGCGAGCAGTATCTTTTTATACATTTTTTCCCTGTCCTACCCGTTTCAATATCCAAACGGGGATCAACGCGCAAACAAAAA
>JAJFJC010000032.1 GCA_021774385.1 Alphaproteobacteria bacterium | reverse complement strand
GATTTCGCAAGCGTGGCGAGGGAGTTTGGCATGAATGCCGACCGTGCCTTGCTTGCCCGGGATATTCTGCGGGCCGCGCGGGAAGGCATGACGGAAGCGCAAAAAAAGGCCTTCATCGGGCGGGCGGAGAAATCGGATCGGCCGGTCTTCTTCCACAACCTGATCAGCAGCTTCGATGTTGGCAGAAAGTTCAGCAGCGACCAGACGAAAGCCGGCATCCTTGTCTTTGAAAACATTTTTGATGATGGCGGCGAAAAGACGTATATCGAGAAGGCAAGGGATTTCCTTGCGGAACTTATGGGTAGAGGACGTGTTGGTAGTATTTCTCGCCATCCTGGAGCGACGAACAATTCCTCAAAATCACAAAGTTCGAACTCTTCACCAAAAGTGATGGCGCGCCCTAGAAAAGAAGATGTGGACGAATCAAGTAAAGTTATTGAGAGACAGGTTAAAAAAATTAGAAGAGAAAACGGTAAGGTTAAATCTTTAACCGGCGATATCGCGAACAAAGAGTTCGAAAGAGGGATTGTAGAAGGACCAAACTTCGACCTGAAAGGAGAAATTCACCCGCCCTACCTTCCCGGAACAAAGGTTCATGACTTCGAAGCCGCGGGGATCGAAGGCGAGTTTGTTCGAGTTATCTCGCCCAATGAAAAAGGCGAACTCCGTCGCGATGGCATTTGGTTGATGCGCGTTGAAAAGTTCGAAGAACTCATAAAACAAACAAACTCCAGAGAGAAGCTGAGAGATATGTTTGCGCTGCCGAAAAAACCGACGCATTTTACGCGTGTAAATTTGCCAAAAGGCGAAGCTCTACGTTTAGGAATCGTGAACGGTCGGGTTGGATGGGGGGCTGGTGGGGCGGTACAATAGGAAATTCTGTGTGGTCTGGATGAGAATTGGTTTGCGGACCCAGAAATTATACCTGAACTGAGCGGTCGTTGAGAGGAGAATTGATATGCTGGATGTCGAGCAACCCAATCCGAAAACACTAACGGTCAATGGTCACACTGTAGAGTTCCAACAGCGTATCAAAACGCTAATTCCATTAACCGACCGCGTCCTTGTTCATTTGGTAACGGCTGATTTCGAATTCGGTGATAAACTTGTTGGTCAAAATCTCATGGCTTATGGGCCCAATGGAAAATTGATTTGGCGCGTCGAGAATCATGGCGCCACGCTGCGCGCACGCCGCGAAGATACGGTTACACAGCCGGACGGAACTGGACACCGTAGAGTACCTCAGTCCATATCTGATGTAGGATTTTATATTGAGGACGGAATAATTAGCGCTGCCCTTCCAGCTTTTGAACTTACAATCGATCCTAGGAATGGAAAGATCGTGAAGATTGAGTCTAGGCGTTAGTGTAGAATCGAGACAATCGCTTAATGGAGTTCCCCCTGACCTGCCACTAAACTTTCATCCGATCTTCCGCATCGTTTGGCCGGCAAGGATATGGTGACGCGGCCTGACGAGACCGGTCGGCGGCGGGTTCCGCAAACTTTTTTTGACGTGTATTTTATAGAAGCAAGCGGGATGCTTAGTGCTGGGATCCTTGATTCCGTAATTACAATTGATCCCGGGAACGGAAAAATCGTCGATATGGAACTCTTCCGCTAGGCGTTGGCTAGTTAAGTATATAGGTCTCTTTCTTTATCTCATCCGGCGCCTTACGGCACCGCAAATTGATGCGCATTTCGTTCTAAGCCACAACAATGGACGAGGAATACACTTAGGTCCTATGGACCCGTTAACGGGAAAAATGATCAAAGATGCCGTGCCCGGCCGGAAAGTTCCAGTTGCTCAAAATGACGAATCTTCGATTATCCGATCAGTGTGAAGAGCTTCAGTCGGCCATTGTCGACAAGGCGGTGACGCTTGTCTACGGCCAGGCAAGCCGGCGATACGCTGTCATCGTTGCCAACCGCTTCCAAATTCTCCCAAATCTTGGTCATCCGCTCGAAGTTGGTTTATTACAGGTAAATGACGCGATTAATTTTTACCCTTGGAGCGGTAAGCCGCTTCCAGGATGTTTGTTTAATGAGCGGATAAAAGTCATCAAGGATCAGCTTGGAATCGAGTATAGTGTTTCAATCGATGAAACACTGTTTCCTCCAGAGCTCGTTACCGAGGAATGGTGGCTGAGGCGAAAGTTCGGACCAACGAATGCCGTTTTGCGGGAGGACTGGGTCAAACCACGGCCGGTGGATAATCATATACTTGTACGGGCCATTGATCCGTTGCTGGGTTTTAAACGTTTTGGTGAGCTTTCACCGCATATGTGCCAAACGATGTCGGATAAACTAAACGATATCAGGGTCATGATTGCCTACCTCCCGCACACGCGGGAATATGGTTTTCGTGTAATCGAACCGAGCGAACCGATCGATAATCAATCCATTAAGGTTCGTTCTTTTCGTTACTGCCCGTGGTGTGGCGATGCGCTTCCAGAAAATCTTCGTATTGAGTGGGAAACGCGTGTTCTGGCACAAGGATTTACCTTAGACGCCATGGACTATCCAGCGACGCCGCCTTCTGGCTTCCCGGCCGCTTTGGCATCGGACGCCTGGTGGCTGGCGGAAGGCCTTTAAGCTCATTGACTGCCCGGTTAAGGCAGCAGAATCAAATTTTTGAATTTGAGCCTCATTCGAGGCTTTTTCTTTTGATCTTTTGATCCACGCGGTGGACCGGCTCCCCCTGTGACGCATGCGCGTCTAAGGGCCCCGGTTGCGCCGAAACGCATGCCCGAAGCCCCGAAACGTTTCGCTGCCGCGCGGCCCCCGTTTGGCTCCCCGCGTCCTGGCGTCGTGTCGGCTCCCGGAGGGCCTGTCTGTCATCCATTTAAACAACAGACAGGAGATAGGCGGATATGAGTACCTCCGTCACAACCAGCTTCGCGAAACAGTACGCCAAGGACGTTCACGAAGCATTTCAACGGCGCGGATCGTTCCTTCGTGGGGCGGTGCGCTTCGAACCCAACGTGGTCGGCGAGACCGTCACGTTCCAGAAAGTCGGCAAGGGCGTCGCCACGTCGAAGGCGCGGCACGGCCAGGTGACACCGATGAACCAGTCGCATACCGCGATCACGGCTTCGATGGAAGACAAGTATGCCGGCGACTGGGTCGACAAGCTCGACGAGAACAAGCTCACCATCAACGAACGCCGGGTGATCGCGCAAGGTGGTGCGTTCGCGTTGGGCCGGGCTATCGACGCGCAAATCATCGCGGCGATGGGCGGCTCGACCAATACCGTCGGCACCACCACCACGGCCTTGACACGGGCGACATTGCTTGGGGCCGTGGAACAGTTGGACGCGGTCGATGTGCCGGATGACGGCCAGCGCTGGGGCGCATTGTCCCCGCGTACCTGGTCGGCCGCGCTGACCATCGAAGAGTTCGCGTCCGGCGATTATGTCGGCAAGGACTTGCCGTTCGTGGACACCAACCGGGTCCGCGAGTGGATGGGCGTCAAATGGACGAAGCATACCGGTGTCGCCAATGTCGGCGCGATCGGTACGGAAAACCTCGTCTGGCACATGTCGGCCATCGGTTTCGGCATGGGCACCGACGTTACCGCCGATATCACTTGGCACGGCGACCGAGCGTCGCATTTCGTCAACCACTTCTACAGTGGCGGCGCCGCGCTGATCGACGGGGACGGCGTCGTCAAGATGCTCACCGACGACACCAAAGCCATCCCGGCATAAGGAGGATTGAATCATGGCTTTCGATAAAAGCAATCTCACCCTTCTGTCGAACGGTAACGGCTTTGGCCTCTATCGCTACGACACGTTGGACACGCACGCCTCGGTCGATACTGCTGGCTACTTCAACAACAGCGATGACGATCTCAACCTTGCGGTTGGCGATGTCGTTGACGTTGTTGTTTGGGGTACGGCGGTTCGCACTGGCACCATTTCAACTTATGGCCGCCACATCGTAAATGCCGTAACGGCCTCAACGGGTGTCGTCGATATCAGCAACGTGACCGTCGGCGTCATCACCGACACCGACTAAACATATCGGATAGCGATATCCGAGAGACGGGGCAGGGGAGTTCGCGCTCCCCTGCCTCCTGTCTTTCCCATTGATACGCGTTTTCACATTCATAGAAACTCGAGGACGGAATATGAGCTTGCGATGCCAGGCCCACCGATTAATGCCGCGCGCGGCGATAGAGCGCTTTCAGGAATGGGTTTATCAAACCGATCACCCGATCGAGGCGTTGATCGGCGAAAACTACTTTCTCGGTGTGCGCGACCGGTTGCTGAAAGGTGACGTCGTCGAAATTTATGCCGTTGGCACGGATGAGGTGCGGCATATGCGTCTCCTGGTTTCCCAATCGGATCGCCAATGCGTTGCCGTCGCGCCTTTTACGGCTGACCCCAAAGCCGACGGTTTTCACGTTCAGCAAGCGAACTTTATCGGCCCTGGTTTCAGCACCAAAACGAAGCCGGATAATTCCGCCGGGCCGAAGCGCAAAGAAAACAGCAAGAAGCGGAGTGATTAGATGACTTCCAATGTCGAAATTTGCAATGTCGCGCTAACGCGGGTCGACCGCAAGCGCATCACCGATTTGTTGGATGGTTCGACCAGCGCGAACGATTGCAGTTCTCTATTCTCGCCGACGAGGCATGAGTTGCTGCGGGGCCATGATTGGAATTTCGCCCGGGGACGACAGAAACTGGCGCAGCTCACGGCCGCGCCAGTATATGAATTCGATTACGCGTACCAACTGCCGACGGATTGGTTGGCGACGCGCTCCGTGCATGACAATGAGGATGGCGTCGGCAGTCCCGCCTACCGGATCGAGGGACAGACAATCCTCAGCAGTGCGGATGATATCTACCTCACCTATACGAAGGATCTTAGTGACGCGGCGGCGATGCCAGCCGATTTTCGCAGTCTGTTTTCGTACCGGCTTGCCGAACAGTTGGCCAAAACGACGACCGTGCGCGAGGAGATGTTTCGACAGGTGCAGAAATTCGATAAGCGCGGGAAGTCGGCCGACGCGATCGAGGACGATGCGGAGCAATTGCCACAAGGTGCATGGATTACGGGAAGGGGCCGATAAATGCCACGTGTTGAACCATTGCAGCCCGCTTTCAACGCGGGCGAATTCGGTCCTCGCATGGTCGCGCGAGCCGATTTCGCGAAGTACCGCAACGCCGCGAGAAAATTCGAAAACCTTATCGCCTTGGCGCAAGGCGGCGCGATGCGCCGGCCGGGCAGCCGGTTCGTCGTCGCGGTCAAGGAGGAAAGCGTAAAGACACGCTTACTACCGTTCGAGTTCTCCACCGTTCAGGCCTACATGATCGAAGCGGGCAACGGGTACTTCCGCTTTTGCCGAAACCAAGGACAGATCATTGTCGCGAGTACCGACGCCGCGATAACGAACGGCGATTTCACGTCCAATATTACGGGTTGGAGCGATATCAGTGCAGGCAGCGGGACAATCTCACACGATGCCACAAATGGCCGCCTCAACCTCAATGGCGACGGGACCGTGACGAACCAAGCACAGGCGGAACAACAGGTAACGAATACATCGGCTGTAGAGCACGTATTGAAGTTTCGTGTGTTTGGCGCGGCGGGTGACAAAATCCATTTCCGCGTCGGCACCGCGACGGGTGGAGAACAATTGCTTCCGGATCTGGAATTGTCCGTTGGGCACCATGCCATAGCCTTCACGGCAACGGCGGCGAATTTCTTCGTCCAGTTTATCAACCGCTCGCTAAACAAGACGGTGCAGGTTGACGATGTCGTGTTGCTCAATGATCAACCGATGGAACTCGTTACACCGTATCTAACCGCCGAGCTTTTTGACATTCGCACCGCGCAGTCGGCGGACGTGCTTTACATTTGCCATGCCTCGCACCCCGTCATGAAGTTGTCCCGCCGCGGCCACACCACTTGGTCGTTGACTGAAGTTGATTGGGATGACGGGCCGTATCTAGCGGTGAATACCAGCACGACGAATTTCGTGCCCGGCGCGACCACAGGCAACGGAATTACCATGACGGCGGCGGATCCGGAGAACTTCAACGACTCCCAGGGCTTTCTGACAACGGATATCGGCCGCCTAATTCGATTTGGTGACGGCACGAATTGGGGCTATTGCGTTATCGTCGGACATACCAGTCCCACGGTGGTGACCGTGGATATTCGACGGGATTTTCCGGTGGGGACAGGCCAAACGGATTGGAGTCTCGGCGCTTGGTCGGAAACAACGGGATACCCCGCCGTCGTGAATTTTCACGAACAGCGTTTGTGCTGCGCGAATACCGCAACGGATCCGGACAAGTACTGGATGAGCCAGTCCGGTGATTTCGAGAATATGCGCATCGATTCCGATAAGGACGGCGCGGCCGGTGTTGAGGTTCAGGATGACGACGCTCTGGACTATCGGATTTCGTCCGATCAGGTGAATGCCATCCAATGGATCCGATCAGCGCAGCAATTCGCGATTGGCTCACGTGGCGGTGAATGGTTGGCACGTTCCGAAGGACCAATCCTTACACCCACGGACGTGGACACGAAGCAGCAAACCACAATCGGTTCCAGCTTCATCGACCCGGCCCAAGTCGACAACGCCATTTTGTTTCCTCAACGCGGCAAACGGCAGATTCGAGAGTTCGCTTTCAATTTCGAAGCGGACGGTTTTCGTTCACCGGACATGACGATCCTTTCCGACCATATTCTGAGGAGCCGTTTGTGCCAGATCGCATACGCCGCTTCACCGGATAGCTTGCTGTATTGCGTGCGGGAAGACGGCAGGATCGCTGTTCTGACCTACAAGCGGGAGCAGGATGTGATTGGTTGGGGGCGTTGGGTGCTTGGCGGCTCCTTTAACGGTGGTCCGGCGGCGGTTGAGGGCGTCGCGGTTATTCCAGGCAATGATGGCGCCGGGCAGGTCCAGGATTCGACCGAGCGGGACGAGACCTGGGTTGTCGTTAAGCGCTCGATCAATGGTACGACGCGGCGTTACATCGAATTATTCGAAAAAGCCTTTGAGGGTCCTGATCGGAACGAGTTTCTGACGTTGGAAAGTTATGAAAGTGTCGTCATTGCAGCGCAAAGCGATGCGTTCTATCTCGATAGCGGCGTGACTTTTACGGGGGTTAGCCCCGAAACGGTGATTGGCGGCTTGGCTCATCTGGAAGGCGAAACGGTTAAGATTCTCGCCGATGGCGCGGTGCACGCCGATAAAATCGTATCCAGTGGATCCGTGACGCTCGATGCCGCTGCCAGCAAGGTCCATATCGGGCTGGGATACAGTCATGACATGGAGCCGATGAAATTGGATTTCGGCAATCCCGCGGGTTCGGCTATCGCCAAGGACAAGCGAATACGAAAAGTCAGCCTCGTCCTGCATGAAACTGGCGCGCTACGCATCGGTGCGGACAGGGCCAATATCCGCGCCGAGTCCCTGCGCGAAGTAAAGGATTTGATGGATACGGCGGTACCGCTTTTTTCCGGTGAATTCGAAGCGGAGATCGAGGGCGACTTCGAGCCTGATCCTCGTTTGATCCTCCGCGGCGACGACCCAACCCCGATTACCGTGCTGGCGATCGTGCCCGATGTCGCAGTGGCCGCGGGGTAGAAATGGAAATTGTTCCCTATGAGCGTAAACATATCGGCGATTTCCGGCCCGGACCGAAGGATACCGTACCGACCGCGCATCTGTATTGCGAGCAGGGCTGGGAAGGGAAGGCCGCGTCGGTCCGCGAGGATGGGAAGACACTTGGCATTGTCGGTATCGCCGTACTGCGTGGTACGGCACATGTCTGGGCGGTAATGAGCGACGAGTTGCGACGACGGCCCCTTGCGCTGTGCCGTATGGGACGGGTGTCTCTGGAAAATATTAAAAACTTACCTGGTGTATCTCGTGTCGAAATTTCAATCGATCCGAATTTTCATCAGGCGCGCCGGTGGGCCGAATGGCTTGGCTTCAAGGCGATAGATACGAGGAGAATGGAGTATGGCGGGAGGTGTAGGGGCCGCGAAAATCGCGGCGATGGTGGCGAGCGCGGCGGTACAAGCCGTTGGCACCATCAGCCAGGGCAGGGCGGCGAACCAAGCCGCGAAGTTCGAGGCTAACCAACTCCAACAACAGGCGGAGCGTGACCGCCAACTCGCGGCCCAACAGGCAAGCGAACTGCGTGACGCTGAATCCCGTCGCCAAGCGGCTCTGCGGGCTCGGGTCGCCGGTGGTGGTGCGACGTTGGAAGGATCACCGCTCGCGGTGTTGACCGACCTTGCGGGAGAGGCCGAATTTCAGGCAATCCGCACGGTGGTTAGCGGCGAGACGGCGGCTAACCGCGCCCAGGGCAAAGCGGCCATTCGCCGTTTTGAGGGCCGCAACGCACAGCGTGCTGGCTTCATTCAGGCCGGTTCGACCTTGCTTTCCGCCGCATCGAAATCTTTTGGTAAGCAGTAATGCGTGTCGATCGGTATTTTCGACGTTGTTAAGATAAAGGGAGTTTAGAGAATGGCGGTAACAGCAGCGGGGGTCAAAATCGCGCTCACGATCGCCAGCGCGGCCGTTAGCACGGCTGGCGCGATCAGTCAGGGCCGGGCGGCGAACAAGGCGGCAAAGTTTCAAGCCGCGCAATTGCAACAGCAGGCCGATCGTGATCGGCAACTCGCCGCGCAGGAAGCGCGGGACCTGCGCGATTCCGAATCTAGACGGCAGGCCGCGCTTCGCGCACGCGTCGCTGGTGGTGGCGCGACGTTGGAAGGGTCGCCGCTCGCTGTTCTGTCTGATCTCGCGGGTGAGTCCGAATTCCAAGCCATCCGCCGGGTCGCGAGTGGCGAAATCGCGGCGAACCGTGCCGAGGGCCAAGCCGCGCTGCGCCGTTTCGAGGGGCGCAATGCAAAACGGTCGGGCTTACTGAAAGCGGGATCCACGCTGCTGACAGCGGCGTCCAGTTCGTTTGGCGGGACTACTCCAACCGCGGGACCGGTGATTGGACCCACATCGGCTAACACATTCGGAGGTTTTCAAGGTTTGTAGCGGTTGCCTAATCAAACGGTGGTATCGGATTTTATAATTGCATCTTGCGCCTGTTTACCAATAACCGTGGCTTGTCGGAAAGATTCATTCCGGGAGATGGGATTGCACGGTTTACTTAACGATGAATTGATCGGATAAATTCATCGAAAACAAGTATTCCCTTTTTCAACCTGAGAGTACGCCGGAGATGCGCTCTATTTTCCTTTACTCGCTAATTTGCACTATTGCGGTGGTGTTAGGGGTATCTATTTTTACGGTTTATCGTGGTTACCTCGTGTACGGAAATGAAGTTCAAGATATTCAAGAAATGCGCCGTTCCGGCATGCCTGGTTTTTGGAAACCCGGCGATCCCAGAGGAAAATTGGCGCGGCAAGCGTATTTGAATGGCGACCCGCCGAAATTTCCAACTTCGATATTGGAAGCGGGTGATATTGGAGAATATTGGACGCCACCGTCGACCAAATATATTGGGACTGCGACTAAGCCCCCATACACGGTGATCACTGACCCGCTCGGCTTTCGTGTCGGTTCGCCGCGTCAAGCGCCCACAAAAATTAATCTTCTGGCGATAGGCGGTTCACAAATCTGGGGACAAGGTCTTGAGTTTGAAGATACGGTTGCGGCAATTGTCGCCAAGCGCATGGGGTATGTCTTAGGCAATGCCGGTGTCCCAGGTTATGGCGGCGTGGAGACCTTGCGCAGAATGCAGCATTACTTGCGTTTATCGCCAGACGTCATTCTGTACGGATTATTCGAAGATCACATATATCGGAACCTTGATCCCACGAGAGGGATGCGTCCCGTACTCGCTTTGTATGATGGCGGTGGCGCCTACCATATCCGGCAAGGCGGGTTAAAATCGTTCGGAGATCAGTTCGTTCCAGGTTTTCTGCAAGGCATTGGTGGAGATTTTCTCAATGCCTATTTTTATCAACTTAAGCGTGACGTCGTTGTGGCTCTCGCCGGACAGTCGGTCGATGTCGCGCTCGTCGATAGATTTAATCTCGGTGGGCGTCCCCCTCAACGCGATTCGAAGCTAGTGCCATTGTTAGTCGGTGGTATGTCTTTCTTATTGTCGAAAATGAATACCCATGCCCGAGAAATCGGTGCGAAGTTCATTGTCGTCTATTTCCCGACATTACGGTCGCCTCATGAAATATTTCATGCACCGGAAGCCTGGAAGAATTTGGCGCGTGATGAAGGGTTCATGTTCGTCGATATAACGCCGTTCATTTTGCCGTATATCGAGCGGTCGGCGGTGCCGGACATCGCGGTATCCGATGGTCATTATAACGCGAAAGTCAATGCCTACATGGCGGGGCGGGTTGTCGAACTACTCAAGAAATAACGCCAGTCGAATTGTTGTCCAACTGGGCTCGCCATCGCGGGCCCTTTTTTATGAGGAATCGAAATGACCGTAAGCACAGCAATTGCTAGCAAAAGCTACAACGGTGACGAAGGGCAGGGGCCGGACAGTACGTTCTTCCCGACGACGTTCGCATTTTTCACCGCCGCCGACATCGAGGTGATAGAGCGGGTTACGCTCACCGGCGTGGAAACGTTGAAGGTATTGACGACCGACTACACGGTAACCGGGGGAAATGGGATCATCGGTACCGTCATCGCCAATACCGCACCAGGTGCCGCGGTAACGTGGACGATCCGCCGTGTTGTCGTGGAAACCCAAGAAACCGCACTGCCCGTGGCGGGTAGTTTACCATCCACCGCCATCGAACAGATGGCCGATCGGGCGGTTATGATGGTGCAACAGCATAGCGAGGAAATTGGGCGCGCTCTAACCTTCCCCAAAACCGATGACAGCGGCTCGAATTCAACGATTCCAAACAGCGTCGACCGGGCCAACAAGCATCTGACATTTGATGCAAACGGAAACCCGGCGGTTTCATCGTCAGCGAGTACGCAGGCTTTGACCGCGGCCCTGTTAGACTTAAAAGACGAGTCCTTCGATGGCGACAGCGTTTTGGATCAAAAGGATTTTACGCTGGCCTTTGTTCCCGGTTCGGCGCAGGGGCTTTTTGTCACGGTTAACAATGTTATCCAAACGCCAGGTACCGCTTATACGGTGAGTGGAAGCACGCTTTCCTTTACTAGTGCACCGCCGACAGGAACGGCTAATATTCACGTTCGCTATATGGGCCTTGAAGCGGAAACAGCTGGTTTCGGGGACGGTAGCCTGACCTCGCCCTCCATATTCTTTTCCAATGACCCAGACACCGGGTTCTATCGGATCGCCGACAATCATCTAGGCCTGTCGATTGGCGGAAGTCTTGCGGCGACGTACCGAAGCGGTTTTATGGGTATCGGTGTAACCACGCCCACCGTGCCTGTCGACGTCTCCAATGCTCAGGATGTTAAAATCCGCGTGGCAGGGTCGGCACGCCCCGCGATACAGCTCCAACCGTCTGCCGGCGATTTGTACGACGTTGAAAACCTTAGTGGCGTTTTTGCCATTCGAAACGTCACCGATGCAAATGTGCCATTCAGTATAGACGGTACCGGGAATGCCGGCATCGGAACATCGGTATCCGGCAACAAATTACGCGTCGTCGGTAGTGAAGTGGTCGCGGGGCCGGTCACGGATAGTGGCGAAGTCTTGCGAATTCAAAACACACCATCCTCCGGGGGGGCCGCGCGGCTTTCCATTATCGGCGGCAATGCGGGGTCGTCCGCGATACGCTTCGGCGATACCGACAGCCGCGCGGTAGGCATGATAGAATATGATCATACCTCCAATGATTTGGCGCTTACCGCCAATAGTTCGGAAGTAATACGTTTGACGTCGACGGGCCGGGTGTTATTCCGTGACGGTACGGTTGCCGCACCCTCGTTATCGTTCGACACCGATTCCAATATGGGGTTTTATCGGATTGGCGCGGATATTCTCGGCCTGTCGCTCGGTGGCGCCAAGGCCGCGCAGTTCAATACGAATGTCGCCGCGGTAAATTATGTGGATTTCATCGCGCAGCCCGCGGCAGGCGCGGCGGTCATTCGCGCGCAAGGCGAAACCAATTCCCGGCTCTCTCTGTCCTCGAACGGCGCGGGCGCGGTTGAGCTCAGAACAAACAATACCAGCGATCTGCAAGTCGCGATCACACATACCGCGAGCGTTGTTAACAATTGGACCATGACTGGTTCCGCGTTGGGGGGGCCGCTTCTGATTGGTACGCAGGGCGTTGACGCAAATATTGGACTAAGGCTCGATCCAAAGGGAGCAGGCAACGTCGCAATTGCCGGCGCGCCGGATGGCCTTGCAGTTCTGACGGCATACAAATCGAGCGCCGATGCCGTAATCATGGCGCGTGCCTTGACGAACGGCCAAGCCGCGGAACACCGCTCGACGGCCAACAACACCGCCGGCGCGCTTTCCAACGCGTTTTCGAGTTATGTTGGTAGCACCCTCGATTGGCGTGTAAACGGCGGCAATAGTGGCGCACCGGCGAACAGTATCTATTTCCAAACCGGCTCGGCGGGCGCAACACAGGCTCGCATTCTTCATGTGCCAAGCGCCGTAAATTTCTGGGAACTGAGCGGCAATGTCGCCACCGGCGGCATACGTCTCCGGTCGCGTGGCAGCGACACCAACGTCGATATGGCCATACAGTCGAAGGGCACCGGCATGATCTGGTTCATGTCGCATCACAGCGACGCCACCAGGAATTTTGCCGTAAAGGCGACGTCGGGAGCGCTAAATTATCTGCAGGTTACGGGATCGCCTTCCGGGCCGCCATCCCTGATCGCGGTGGGAACGAGCACCAATATAGGCGTTCAAATTCAAGCAAAGGGTACAAGCGCCATCCAATTAGATGCCGATACGACATCGGTGCGCACGAGAATTGGGTCGATAATGGCGATTTGGGGCGCGCAAGCGGCGGGTACCAACCTACTGAACCTTTTTAATGGTACCGCACCAACGAGCAATCCCTCTGGCGGTGGCTTTCTTTATGCCGAAGCCGGCGCACTGAAATGGCGAGGCTCGTCCGGAACGATCACGACAGTAGCCGCAGCCTAACAACCTTCGTTGGGTAGAGCCGAGTATGGCTAAGGCGGATATTTCAAACAGTGCAACGACTCTAGGGCGTGGGAGTTAGTTTGTGCTCTCGTTGCAATCAAAACATGGTTGCAAAGAAAAGCGGAGGAGAATTCAATGGTAAGCGTTTGGAGAACCCGCCCTATTTGGAAGCGATTTTTTCTGCGAATGTTTTCGCCTGATAGAGGGCGTTGGTGTCCACTATCGCTGGTGGACACTATGTAGGCTTAACGATGTCGAAGAAGCGACGATTGCGGCGTT
>JAJFJC010000310.1 GCA_021774385.1 Alphaproteobacteria bacterium | reverse complement strand
CGAGGAATAGGTCCCAATCAAGACGCCCCAAATCAGCGCAACGCTGAATCCGCGTATCACCTCGCCTCCAAACGTATAAAGCGCCAACAACGCCAGGAGAGTCGTGACACTGGTGACAACGGTGCGCGACAAGGTCTGATTGATGGAAAGGTTGAACAGCTCGCCATAGGCCATCTTCTTGTAGCGACGCATATTCTCACGTACGCGGTCATAGACCACGACGGTATCATTAATCGAATAACCGGCAATGGTCAGAATGGCGGCGACGGTTGCGAGATTAAATTCGAGTTGAAGCAAGGCAAAAAGCCCAATCGTCGTGATGACGTCATGAACGAGGGCGAGAACCGCACCGAGTCCGAACTGCCACTCGAATCGGAACCAAATATACATCAGGATTGCGATAATCGCCGATGCCACCGCCCATGTCGCCGCCTCTTGCAACTCCGCGCCGACGGTTGGCCCGACGAGCTCGGTTCGGCGATACTCCACAATTCGGTCGCCCAAGGCACCCTTAACCGTCTTAATCGCTTCCTGTTGTGCTTTTTCGCCACCATCCTGTTTCTGGATGCGAATCAAAATATCGTCGGGCTGCCCGAACTCCTGCAACGTAATTTCGCCGAGGCCCAATCCATTCATTTCGCCGCGAAGGTCGGACAAGTTCGCCGGGCCGTCGGTCTTCGCTTCGATGAGAATACCGCCAAGGAAATCGATCCCGAGGTTCAACCCATTGCCAAAAAACAAACCGAACGAGGCGATCACCAAAATCGCCGAAAAACCAAACGCGATCAGCCGCTTACTAATAAATTGGAAATTTGTATTTTCGGGAACGAGCTTTAGCAATTTCATAAGCTTGCCGCCTAAATGGGTAAAACTTGCGGTCGCGTCTTGCGCAACCAAAGAACGACAAACAACCGTGTGACCATCACCGCCGTGAACATCGACGTAATCAACCCGATACTGAGCGTGACGGCGAACCCTCTGATCGGCCCCGTACCGAAGGCGTAGAGCAAAACCGCGGCGATTAAGGTTGTAACATTGGCATCGATAATGGTTGTTAGAGCGCGCCGATAACCGGAATCAATCGCTGAAATTGGTGTTCTGCCATTACGAACCTCCTCACGGATGCGTTCAAATATAAGAACGTTGGCGTCCACCGCCATACCAATTGTCAGCACGATACCCGCAATACCGGGTAAGGTCAGCGTGGCTTGCAAGGTAGACAGCAGTGCCAAAATCAACACGATATTGAAAAATAGCGCGATATTGGCCAAAACGCCGAACAAACCGTAAGAAAGGATCATATAAACCAGCACCAGCACCATTCCGATGATACTCGCATATTTTCCCGCCTCGATTGAATCGCGACCGAGGCCCGGTCCTACGGTCCGTTCCTCTAATATCGTCAGCGGCGCAGGCAATGCGCCCGCGCGCAGCAAGAGCGCAAGATCGGCGGCCCCTTGCACTGAAAACTGACCCGTGATGATCCCGCTCCCGCCGGGAATATGAGCCTGTATGCGAGGCGCGCTGATTATTGTTTTGTCTAGAACGATCGCAAGTAGGCGATCGACATTGTCGCGCGTCGTATCGCCAAAACGCCTCGCGCCCGTGGTATTAAACCTGAAGCTTACCGCTGGCCGGTTCTGTTGATCAAAACTTGGCTGTGCATCGACAAGATGTTCGCCACCGACCCGCACCCGCTTACGAACGATGTATCTGATTGGTTTACCATCACTGCCGATCTCATCCGACGGTAACAATACCGATCCTGGTGGCACCGGTCCGCCGGGACGGCTTGATTGATCGACGAGATGAAAGGTCAATTTCGCAACCTTGCCAATCTTCTCTTTCAGTTTTTCCGGATCATCCTCGCCAGGCGCCTGCAACAGGATTCGTGTCTCACCCTGTTGTTGAATAATCGGCTCTTTCGTGCCGTCCTCGTCAATCCGGCGTCGGATAATTTCTATCGATTGCTCTACCGCGCGCCGAGAAATACCCTTGATCGCGTCTTCCGTCAGCGTCAACGTAAATGCGCCCGAGCCGTCGGCATCCACGATGACTTCCTTCAGCGGTGTCCCTAGGGGTGTCAACCCTGACGACTGATATTGCGCCTCCAGTTCACTCCGAATCGTATCGAGTTTTGTCGGCTCACGGAGCTGGAATACGACACTCTCCCCTTTAACGCCGAGCCCCTTATAAAGCGCCTTGGCGCCCCTTAAAGTACGCCGGGTCGCGTCTTCCATCGATTCAAGGCGTTCCTTTACGACCGCTTTGATTTCGACACTCAACAGAAGATGCGAGCCGCCCTGCAGATCAAGCCCGAGATTCACCTGTTTGCCTGGCAGCCCATCGGGCACGCCGGAAAACAAATCTTCATCGAAGAAGTTTGGAATCGCGTATAGCAAGCCCAGTGCGCAAACAATCGCGATCAGGACCTTATTCCAAGTAGCTATTTGGATCATGAAAGGCGCGCCGTTCTCGACTCTGTTAAATTACTTCTTGCCCATGAGCTTAGCCAGCAATCCGCCACCGCCTTCGTTGGCCTGCGCCGTAGCAGGTGCTGTGTCCTTCGCGCTGCCTTCATGCGGTGTCAGGAGGGTTGAGATCGTGGCGCGGGCGATTTTTATTCGAACGCCCTCGGCGATCTCCACCATGACCTCGGCTTCGTTTAAGACTTTTGTCACGGTGCCAAACACACCGCCACCCGAAATCACTTTATCGCCGCGCCGCAAATTACCAATCATCTGCTGGTGCGTCTTCATTTTCTTCTGCTGTGGACGAATCAACAGAAAATAAAATACGGCGAATATCAGGACCAAAGGCAGCATTGCTGTAAACATATCGCTGCCGCCGCCAACGCCGCCTGCCTGTGCCCAGGCTGGTGAAATAAACATGAGGGGCTCTCCTCCAATGCCGCGCAAAGGTACGCAGCCGGCGGAATATAGCCGTCCAGCGCGTAATTGCAATCATACGATCCCTGTTTGACCGCCAGTTCGCATATGGTTAGGTTCCGCGCCGAAAAAAGACCCAGCAAGGTTGATATATGACCGACCAGGAAATCACACAAATTCTCGCACGTATCGCGGATAGCCTTGAGCGGCTGGCCCCCGTATCGGCGCCCAGCGCGGACCTTAATGCTGCGGATGCATTTGTATGGCAGGCGGAACGCGAATTCCTTGAACCTGTCGCCAAGGTGAACCGCCTTGACCTAACGTTACTTCGGGGAATCGATCGACAGCGCGAAGCGCTATACGAAAATACGATGCGGTTCGCCAAGGGGTTCCCGGCCAACAACGCTCTTTTGTGGGGCGCTCGAGGCAGTGGGAAGAGCTCCCTGGTCAAGGCGGTGCATGGCGATATCACGATGAAAAACCCCGGTATTGTCGCGTTAGCGGAAATTCACCGAGAGGATATTCCCACATTACCGCGCCTGCTCACCTTCCTGCGTGAGTCGGAACGACGCACGATCCTGTATTGCGACGATCTGTCATTCGACGGCGGTGATGCGAGCTATAAGTCGCTAAAAGCCATTCTCGAAGGCGGAATAGAAGGACGCCCCGAGAATGTAATCTTCTACGCGACATCAAATAGGCGACATCTCATGCCGCGCGATATGATCGAGAACGAGCGCTCGACGGCGATCAATCCGTCGGAGGCCGTGGAGGAAAAGGTCTCCCTATCGGATCGCTTCGGTCTTTGGCTTGGTTTCCACAAATGCGACCAAGACACCTTTTTCGCAATGATCGAGGGCTATATCCAACACTACGGTCTGCAGGTCGAGGAGGCGGATTGGCGTGCACAAGCGATCGAATGGTCGGTCACACGCGGGTCTCGATCCGGCCGCGTTGCCTGGCAGTTCCTTCAACATCTGGCGGGTACGCTCGGCGTGCGCATTAGCTGAGGAAACCAGCTTCTCCTGACCAAACAGACTGACGACATCCGCAACGACGTTCTTCGAATTCAGGCAGCAGTTCCATAGGCCTCTCAATCCTCTGTTAATTAAAATTATCTGGTAGCGGTGGCCAAGTTCGGTAGATATGTCGCGGGGTTGATTGCACGCTTCCCTTTACGAATCTCAAAATGGAGTTGTGGCGACGCGACGTTGCCGGAACTGCCAACCTTTGCAATCACCTGCCCCCGGCGCACGGTGTCTCCACGCGCGACGGAAACCGAAGCGTTGTGCGCGTAAGCGGTCATATAACCATTTGCATGTCGTAAGAGGATCATATTGCCGAAACCGAGTAGCGCGTTACCGCTATAGACAACAATACCATTTTCCGCGGCTCGTACGGGCGTCCCACGCGGCGCGGCGATATTGACCCCGTCATTGCGCAGGCCGCGGCCTTTCGATCCAAATTTGGACAGCAACCGGCCGCGCACGGGCAGCAGAAATTTGCGACTGGACAGTGGCGGCGGCTTCGGAATAACCGCGGCGACCCGGGGCGACGGTGTCGACTTTGAAATTGGCGGTCGGATACGTGCCGTGGGTTCTCGCTCCTTTCGTTTTTGACGCTTCGGCGGCGGTTTCAAAATTGCCGAATTTCGAGGCAGCGTCGCAACAGCCACCTCCTTCGACGGTTCGACCGAGTCGGGAAGCCGTAAGCGACGACCAACGACAATCTTATACGGCGCTTCGATTTCATTGAGTTGAACCAATCGACTGAGCGCCACATCGTAGATTTGCGAAATTCGGTAAATCGTATCGCCCGGCTGAACGGTATGTCTTCTCGGCTTTGGCAGGCGCAAGAACTGCCCGCTGCGCAAAACATAGGGTGCTTTGAGACCATTCAATTTGATAAGGCCGCGAATCGGGACCTGATAACGCAGCGCGATCGTGTAGACCGTATCGCCGGAGTGAACCTGATGTGCCGTCGCAGGCCGTGCGGTTGAGACCGATCGATGGTCCCTCCGGTTTGCGGATCGTGGTTGCACCTTCCCTGCTTCGGAAACCGCACCCCGTGGCGGCGAAGCCACGCGCCGGCTGTTCGGATTACGCTCATCGTAAAGCACGACTCTCGCCGGCTCCGCGCAGGCACCAATAACGAACAACGCCGCAAATGCGGCAAGTCCTTGGCGTCTTCTTCTTTCAGCCTGGCAATTCGTCATGCGCGCCAACGCTATCCGTTCAACCTTTCGCGTGCCTGCTCAGCTTATCGGTCTCCGGCATACCGGCGACAAGAGGAAGAAACCGGACGGGCCCGATATCTTCTACATCGATTTGCGTCTCCATACGGGTAACCTTGAAGATTCGTTGTTCGCGCCTTTCATCCCCCACGGGAACGACCATGACACCGCCTATATCGAGCTGCTCAACAAGGGTCGGCGGAATATCAGGTGCCGCGGCGCAAACCACGATATGGGTAAATGGTCGTTGTTCCGGCCAACCCAGCGCGCCATCGCCGGCACGAGTTGTGATATTATGACGTCCCATTTCCTCGAAACGTGCTTCCGCCTCGCGAAGCAGTGGGCGGTGCCGTTCAATGGTGTAAACCCGGCGGCAGAGATGCGAAAGGATCATTGTCTGATAGCCCGACCCCGTACCAATTTCGAGCACCTTCACCCGGTCGTTCAAATCAAGTGCCGCCAACATCCTCGCGACAATCAGAGGCTGGCTAATGGTTTGACCATGGCTAATAGGCAACGCCGTATCCTCATAGGCGCGGTCGCGAAATGCCTCCGGTACGAAATAATCTCGTGGGACCTTTTCCATCGCGGCGAGAAGTGTCGTATCCAGGACACCGCCTTGGCGCAGATCAAGGATAAGGCGAATCTTTTTAGACGCTGGAATCATTGAATTTTTTCTTCAAGGCCCGCAGCGCACCCTGATGCGTAAGATCCATATGCAAGGGTGTTATGGCAATTTCGCGATTTTCTATTGCCTTGTAATCGGTAATGCCGGCCCGCGGTTCACGACTAAGAGCCGGCCCGATCCAATAATAGGCGTGGAGGCGGGGATCGACGCATTCTCGTATTTCATAACCCGACTTGCGACGACCTTGCGGAACGATATTGATACCCTTGACATCATCGGGTTTGCAGTCGGGGAAATTAACGTTCATGAAGACATCTCGCGACCACCCAGCGGCGACCAATTTACGGATAATATCAGGTGCATGACGTGCGGTGGTTGGCCAGTGTGCGACTTTTTGGTCATTTGTCTGCTGGCTCAAGGCGATGGCCGGCAGTTCGAGAATCGCGGCTTCCATTGCCGCTGCCACAGTTCCGGAATAGGTAACATCATCACCTATATTCGCGCCTCGATTGACGCCGGAAAGTACCAAGTCTGGACGGTTCTCCGACATCAACTGACATACCGCGAACAAAACACAGTCCGTGGGGCTGCCGCTGACCGCGAAGCGGTGCTTGCCAAGTTTTCGCATCCGCAGCGGTTGGGTAATCGTCAATGAGTGGCCGGCGCCACTTTGTTCGGTTTCCGGGGCGACGACCCAAACATCATTCGACAGGGACCGTGCAATTTTTTCCAGTACCTTCAGGCCCGGAGCGCCAATACCGTCATCGTTCGTAACTAGAATTCGCGACTTCGGCAAATTTAGTTCGGTCATTGCCCGGTGCGCTCCTTGGACGCGATCCGTTCCAGGCCCCCCATATAGGGACGAAGCACTTCCGGCACGGTTATCGAGCCGTCCGCGTTTTGATAATTCTCGATTATCGCGATCATTGTCCTGCCCACTGCCAGCCCGGAACCGTTCAGGGTGTTAACAAACCGTGTGCCCTTTTCACCCCGAGGCCGAAATCGCGCCTTCATCCGACGCGCCTGGAAATCACCGCAGTTCGAACAGCTGGAAATTTCCCGATAGGTCCCCTGCCCTGGCAACCAAACCTCGATATCATAAGTTTTGCGCGCCCCAAACCCCAAATCGCCGGTACAGAGTACAACCACGCGGTAATGCAACCCGAGACGTTTTAGTACCTCCTCGGCGCAACCGGTCATCCGCTCAAGTTCGGCATCGGATTGATCCGGATGAGTCACGCAAACCATCTCGACCTTGCTGAATTGGTGTTGGCGAAGCATGCCCCGTGTATCCTTACCGGCGGCGCCCGCCTCGGACCGGAAACATTGTGTCCATGCGGTCATGCGTTGTGGTAATTCAGCCTCGTCCAGAATGCCGTCGGCCGCCAGATTGGTCAGGGTCACTTCCGCTGTTGGGATCAACCAGTAATCATCAGCTGTCTTGTAAAGGTCTTCGGCAAACTTCGGCAGTTGTCCCGTGCCATAGAGTGCGTTTTCCCGCACCAGAACGGGGGTTACGATTTCGCTGAACCCATGCTCTTGCGTATGCAAATCAAGCATGAAGGCGGCTAGGGCCCTCTCCAGACGCGCCAAGGCGCCGCGCAAGACAACGAAACGCGCGCCCGACAATCGCGCGGCCGCGCCGAAGTCCATATAGCCGAGGTCCTCTCCAATATCGAAATGCTCCCGCACCGCGAAGTCGAAATCTGGCTTGTCGCCATGGGTACGGACCTCGCGATTGTCGTCTTCCGTATTGCCGTCGGGAACATCCGCCGCGGGCAAATTAGGCAACCCTTCAAGGATCGCCTCAAGATCACGGTCTAGTACCTTCTCCGATGCTTCATTCGCGGTGATGCCATCCTTGAGACTCTGAACCTCCGCAATCAGATCGGCTGCATCCTCGCCGTTGCGCTTCGCCGCGCCAACCTGTTTCGATACCGCGTTGCGCCGCGTCAGCATCTCTTGCAATGCCGTTTGCGCCGCCCTGCGGCGGCGGTCTAGTTCAAGTATCCGTTCGGCCGCAGGTTCCAGCCCACGTCGAGCCATACCTTGATCGAACGCATCCGGAGTCTCCCGGATCAACCTTACGTCATGCATCGGATTTCCTCGCGTTTTGAACGCCGTTATAGGTTACCGATAACCGTCGCGTCCAGATTCACCGGGCCACTCGAACAAGGTTCAAAGCCCGACCTCTTCCGCCTTTCTTTCATCCTCCTCTCGCTTTTTCTCGACGAACCGCGCGCACAGGATCGAGATTTCGTAGAGCAAGATTATCGGAACGGCCAGCGCGAGCTGACTGACAGGATCTGGTGGCGTCAGAATCGCGGCGGCAACGAACGCGATCAAAATTGCGTAGCGACGGTTCTTGCGCATCCCCACCGTGCCGATGAATCCCACCTTCGTCAGCAATGTCAAAATAACGGGAAGCTCGAAACTTATCCCAAACGCAAAGACCAATCGCATGACCAAGGAGAGATACTGATCAACTTTTGGTGCCGCTTCGACTGCAAGCGGCCCTTCGGCGGCGGATTGCTCGAAACCCGCGAAAAATTCCCAAGCCACGGGCAGTACGAAGTAATAGACAAACGCACCGCCGAGGAAAAACAAGATCGGCGTCGCGAAAAGGAAGGGCAGAAATGCTCGTTTCTCATTCTTGTAAAGTCCCGGCGCGACAAACAGCCAAAGCTGGTTTGCGATGAGCGGGAAAGAAACGAACGCACCGACGAAAAACGCGATCTTAACCTCGGTGAAGAACATTTCCGGCAGGCCCGTGAACTGCAGGCTCCTGCCCTCCTCGCCGGCCCATAAATCGGCGAGTGGTTGTATTAGGAAATTGAAGACCGGCCGCGCGAAATAGAACGAAATGATAAAACAAACCACGAATCCGGCAACCGACCACATGAGCCGTGTTCGCAGCTCAACCAAATGCTCGAGCAACGGCATCTTGCCCCCGTCATCGTCGCTATTGAGCATGTGTTAGGCCTCCGTCGCCGACGTGGAAGCCGGTGACGTCGCGGGCTTGCTTTCGATTTTCGGTTCTTCTGTTTCGACGCCCTTCGCTATTTCTTCCGATGCGCTTTTGGCATCGTCCACGGGCTCTTGAAGATCATGGATAGCGTTTGAGACCTCGCCGGTCGGGTCAATCGCGTTCTCCATTTCATGTTCGAGGTCGAAATCCTTAGCCTCTTCCAATTGCTTCTTGATATCGTCCAAATCCGCCTCGCGGGCGATATCATCGATGCTACTTTGGAACTCGCGGGCCATATCCTTGATCTTGCGTATCCACAAGGTAACGGTGCGCAAAACGCGTGGAATTTCCTTCGGTCCGACCACGATTATCGTGATCACCGCGATAAGAAATAGCTCCTGCCAACCAACATCAAGCATCGTGGCGTTTCAACATGCCGAGGTGTAGGGGTTCGTCAGGATTTAGCGGTGGAGTCTTTCGCGGGTGCCGGCGACTCCGCCGTCCCGTCCCGCATCGACTCGGTTTCGATGGCCTTGGCGCTATCCTCGGACAGGTTTTCACCTTCGTCTTTGACGTTCTTTTTGAATGATTTTAGGCCTTTGCCGAAATCGCCCATCAGACTGGAGATTTTACCTTTTCCCCCGAACAGGACCAGCACGACCACCAGAACGATGAGCCAATGCCAAATACTAAAAGCACCCATTCGTTATTCCCTTACCGTTAAAGGCGGCACCCCGCCCAAATTCGTGCCGGATCATCGCAGAAACGGCTGTTCCCCGCAACGACCGCACATCCGACATCTGTCTATATAGTCACTCGGTCGGAAAAACAAACGTCTGAGCATGGTCGAGCTCTACGGATAGGATTGAATTT
Source organism: Alphaproteobacteria bacterium (assembly GCA_021774385.1). Taxonomy (GTDB): domain Bacteria; phylum Pseudomonadota; class Alphaproteobacteria; order UBA8366. The sequence continues at coordinate 13,750 of JAJFJC010000310.1, read as the reverse complement.
TCCGGTGGTAGGAAACGGCCGGGCATGCGGGAATGCAGATGCAGTTCCTGCCCCGTTTGCCGACAAATGCACAGATGAATGAGACTCGTGCGTCCCAACATTCGCGACGCGATAACCGTCACCGACTGCTTTGCATCCCCCCCGTCTTGAACGGGAGTCAAACGCAATGCTTCCGGCCTTACGAGAATATTCGCTGTCGCGCCCTCGGCCACATCACGTGCTTGCAAGTCACCGAACGGCGTTGCCACCTTGCCGTCGCGTACGACGCCAGGAAATCGATTCACTTCGCCAAAAAATTCCGCCACGAAGGCATTGGTTGGATGACAATACAGTTCTACGGGTGATCCAACCTGCACCAGTTTCCCCTCGCACATGACCGCGATCCTATCGGCCATGAACATCGCTTCCTCGGCGTCGTGGGTCACCATTAAAGTCGCCGCGCCGCTTTGTTTGAGAGCGTGAAGTGTTTTGTCACGGACCTGATCGCGCATTCGCGCGTCCAAGCTCGAAAACGGCTCGTCGAGTAATATAACATGCGGTTCGGGAGCAAGAGACCGCGCCAAGGCGACCCGCTGCTGCTGGCCGCCAGAAAGCTCGTGGGGAAACCGCTCGGTCGAATCGACGAGCGTCACCCGCTCGAGGATTTCGGCGACCCGCAATTGTTTCGCGCTTGCGCTTAATCCTTGCAGACCAAAGGCAACATTCTCGGCGACGGTCAGATGGGGGAACAGCGCGTAATCCTGAAACAGGAAACCGACATTTCGCCGTTCAGGCGGTAAATCCTTTGTTTTGTCGGCAATCACGAAACCATCAAGCGAAACTTGGCCTTCTTGAATAGCCTCCAACCCGGCGGCAATTCGTAATGCCGTTGTTTTCCCACACCCCGATGGCCCAAGCAGACAAACAACCTCACCCGCGGCGACGGAAAGGCTTAGGGAATTGATTGCCACGACATCACCAAATCGATGACGGATATTATCGAGAGCAAGAACCGTCGGCCCATTTATCTCTTGCTGGGTTGGAACGACCCTTGGAAATTCAGTGTCGCTCATCACCCGGTCCTAGTCGTCCAACTGAATAGCCGCATCTGGCTCAACCGCTTCGTAGGGCTCATCTTCGGCGTCCTCGTCCATCGGATCACGTTCGGTCGCCATAATTCCCAAACCCGCCCGCCGATCAAGAAGTCCCGCCGCTTTCAGTTCCTCGACACCCGGCAGCGCCTTCGCGCTCTCCAAACCAAAATGGTCCAAAAACTCATCGGAGACACCCCAGGTCACAGGGCGGCCAGGTGTCCGCCGGCGACCACGCGGTTTGATCCATTCCGCTTCCAGCAAGATGTCCAGTGTTCCCCGACTTGTCGCAACGCCACGAATTTCCTCGATTTCAGCGCGTGTAACAGGTTGATGGTAAGCGATGATCGCTAAGGTTTCGAGCGCAGCACGAGACATCTTACGCTGAACGGTCTTCTTCAACCGTAAATGGGGCCCGAGGTCCGGCGCAGTGCGAAAGGCCCAACGGTTTCCGACCGGCACCAGATGAATACCGCGATTGGCATACTGGCCCCGCAACTCCTCGAGCATTCCAGCGATATCCGCGTCTTCCGGCATCCGCGATACCAAATCTCGCTCGGAAAGTGGTTCGCTCGTGCCGAAAAGAATCGCCTCGAGCAAGCGAATGAGTTCAAATCTGTCCATCGTCGGGAGCGTCTTGCCTCGCGCGCACATATATCGGCGCAAAAGTTTGTGATTGATTTAACTGAAGCTTGCCTTGACGCGTCAATTCCAAACTGGCCGCGAATGTAGATGCCAAGGCGGAGCGCATCATAAGTTCGTCACCCAGCTCATCGGGCAAAAAGCGCGCTAGGGTCGTCCAATCGGCTGTAATCCCGATAAGCGCGCCAAGTCGCTCCAACGCATCTTCCATGGAGTAAAGCCGCGCCGGTGGGATATGCAGCGTGGATGCCCCTTGGCGCTCTTGGATCGACGCATAGGCCGTAAGCAAGTCATATAGGGTGGCGCTCGTCACGGTTGTCGTATCAACGATTTGAGGATCGGTTTCCCCGCGCGCGAAGAACTCCAGACCAAGCTGTGAACGTTTCATCAGCGCTTCCGAGGCTTTTCGCATCGCTTCCAAACGTTGCAGTTGAAAAGCCAGGCGTGCCGCCAACTCCGCACCGGTTGGCTCGTCCTCTTCACCTGTCGAAGGCAACAGCAGTCGAGATTTCAAATAGGCAAGCCACGCGGCCATGACCAGATAATCCGCAGCGATTTCAAGACGCAGCGCCTGCGCCTGCCGAATGAATGCTAGATATTGTTCCGCCAAACCGAGGATCGATATCTTTGTTATATCCACTTTATGGGTCCGAGCGAGCGCCAGTAGGACGTCGATCGGTCCCTCATATCCATCTAGATCGAGAACGAGGTCATCCTTCATCGGACTGCGGTAATCTGGCTCCGCCGCCTCGAAGGGTTCCTCCGTTATTTCCGCTACGTTTTCGTTTCCGGTTTCCGTCATAAGCCTTCCTACTGAATGCCCGCAGCAATCGCAATGATCCGGATGAGATAATTAACGGGGCCGATAACGATTAGCGCAAACGGATCGAAGTCCTGTCCAAACTGTCGGCTCAAATAGGGAGCTAAAAACATTATGGCGACAATGATCGCAAATCCAAATCGTTCAAGCCGCGCCAGAGGGGCGGCAAGCACGGGCGGCAACAACCCAACCGCGACACGGCCACCATCCAGCGGCGGCAATGGCAGCATGTTGAATACAGCCAAGACGACATTCAAAGTGATTAGATTGATCAGGTTTTCACCAATCCAAGGCGCAATTCCGGTTGGCAAGAAATCAACGAGATGCAGGGAAAGCGCCGCGAGATAGGCAAGGGCGAAATTCATCGCGGGACCGGCGGCGGCGACAAGGACCATGGACCGCCGCGGCTCCCGCAGGCGCAAGAAATTTACCGGCACCGGTTTCGCCCAACCGAATAAAAACGGAGACGACATAAGGAGCAGAAACGAGGGCAGCAATACCGTCCCAAAGGGATCGACATGCCGAAGCGGGTTGAAACTCACGCGACCAAGAACCTTGGCCGTATCGTCGCCTAGCTTCCATGCCGCCCAGCCATGAGCAGCCTCATGCAAAGTCACGGCTAGCAGTACAGGAATAATCCATACCGACGCGATGAGCGCTATATTGACGATTTCAGCCGGCATGCGTCCGCTTCCCCGACATCAAGAGTGCCAACCTATCCGCCTCATCGCCGTCCGGTTCAGTGTATTCGAGCATATTCATAGCGCGCGATACGCGCGCTGCCGCCGTATCGGAAAGAGCACCGCAAGCGTCGGCAACCGCCTTCATTTCATCGAACTCACCATTGCAATGAAGCACGACGTCGCAACCCGACTCGCGCGCAGCTTGGGCTCTTGTCCCAAGGTCCCCCGAAAGAGCGGACATCGACAGGTCATCGCTTATAAGCAAACCATCGAAACCGATAAATCCGCGAATAATTTCACTAATGACCGTTGGTGAAGTGGTCGCCGGAGCATCGGCGTCAATTGCCTCATAAACGACATGGGCCGTCATTGCGGCGGGCATGTCGGACAACGCGCGAAATGGCGCAAAATCGGTCTCCTCGAGACACACGCGGGTCGTGTCGACGACCGGCAGCGCCTTGTGGCTATCCTGTGCCGCGCGACCGTGCCCTGGTATATGCTTAATGATCGGTAGCACGCCGCCCGCCAATAACCCCTCGCAAAGCGCGCGGCCAAGCGTGCCGGCAATCACCGCATCCGCGCCAAACGCACGATCGCCTATAATTTCATGTGCGCCGGAAAACCGCAGATCAAGTACAGGTGCACAATCGACATTGATACCAAGCGCCAACAACTCATCCGCCAGCAAGCGGCCATTTAGCCGGGTTGCCTCAAGGGCGGCGGTGGGGTCGACCACGTATAATTCGCCTATACGGCCGGCCGCCGGCGCGACACGCCAATGCGGTGGTGAAAGCCGGGCAACCCGGCCCCCTTCCTGGTCGATGAGGATAAACGCGTCCGCGCGGCCGACGCAGCCGCGCAATTCCGCAACCAAATTGCGCACCTGGTCCGGTGACTCGATATTTCGCGCGAACAGTATGAAGCCAAGCGGGTCGGCATCTTCAAAAAAACAGCGCTCATTGGCGCTTAGTGTAAGTCCCGCGCATCCGAATATGGCCGCCCGGTGTTTCGAATCAGCGGCCATTGATTACGGCCTAACGACAAAACAGCCGACCTTTTTTTGCTTCAACTCATCACAAATGCGCTGCGCAGCCGCCTTATTGCTAAGCGGTCCCGCCTGAACCCGATAATAGACACCCTTTTTCCCGAGGTCCGCGCGTTTAACGAACAAGGTGAGTCTAGAAAGGATCGTTTCATGCTGTTTTACGCGCTGTTTCCAAGCACGCCTTGCCGCGGCATCCGAGCGCAAAGAGCCAATTTGAATGCGAAACCCTTTCAACGGATCCAGCTTCGCAACCTTGCTCGGCGTGGGCGGCGCTTTCGGCACATTTTTCGTCGGTAATGTCTTAGCTGCTGCTTTTTTGGGCGGAGCCGGCGGGGTTGTGGATTTTTTGACAGGCTTTACCGGCGTCTCCCGTTTCTTTGACGTTGCGTCCGGCACGGAGCCCGCCGCACGGGGGCCCTTGTTTGACCCCGCCGATGGTGCAACTGATGCCACGGCACTCTCGTCTCGCGACTGTTTATCGTTTTTTTCCTTGGTGGAAGTCGTGGCTTTCCGAGGCGCGGTAATCGACGGCGGAGGGGGAAGGTCCGAAGTTGGTGGCGCCTTCGGAACGCCTAATTTCGGAGTTGGAAGAGGCGGTTTCGCTACTGCCTCAGGCTTCCTGGCAATCGGTGCCGGTAGTGGGTTTTCAGGCGGCGGCAACAATCGCTCTACTTTTCGGCCACCGCCGGATTTGTCTATTTTTCCGTAAACTAGCTTATCCTGATCGGCGATACGCTGCCCCCCTGGGCTTTTCGGTGCAACCTTGCTGGGTCCATCGGGTTTCAGTATCGGCGCGGCAAACTCACTCCCTTCCCGCACACCTGTGCTATACGCATACCAGACCACGGTGCCGAAACTCACGAGCGTCACAATCGCAAGCGTCGCCGGAAGAAACCGGCGGACTGTGCTTGACGATGTCTTTCCTTCTTCCGCATCGAGCTCAGCGAGTTCCGCTTCGATGGGATCGACATCGCCACTCATCCACGTAGTTCCTCGACCGGCTCGACACCCATGATATCGAGCCCCGAAGCAATAACCGTCCGAACACCACGCACCATGGCCAAGCGGGACTTTGTAAGTTCAACATTGTTCTCGACAATGAAACGCAATTCCGTTTGCTCCTTGCCCTTGGTCCAAAGACCGTGAAACGCCGCCGCAAGATCATAAAGATAATAGGCGATTCGGTGCGGTTCATGTGCATGAGCAGCAGATTCGACGACGCGTGGCCATTGCGCCATGAGTTTGATCAGAGCCAATTCGGCGTCATGGGTTAACAAATCGAGATTCGCACCGTCTTCCGGCTTATCAGTCAGTTCCGAGAACGCCTCACGTGCCATGCGGTTAACCGAATGGCACCGCGCATGCGCGTACTGAACATAAAATACTGGATTATCCCTCGACTGTTCGGTCACCTTGGTCAAATCGAAATCAAGAGGCGCGTCGTTGCTGCGAGTCAGCATGATGAACCGAACGACATCCGGTCCGACCTCATCGATAAGATCACGTAATGTAACGAAGGTGCCGGCCCGCTTCGACATTTTGACGGGTTCGCCTTTATCGAGCAGTTTGACAATCTGGCAAATTTTCACATCCAATTCGGCGGCACCTTCCGTCACCGCCTTCGTTGCGGCGCTCATTCGCTTGACATAACCGCCGTGGTCCGCCCCCCACACATCGATCTGGGTTCCAAACCCACGCTCATATTTGTCTTGGTGATACGCGATATCGGACGCGAAATAAGTCCAACTGTCGTCCGACTTTTTAAGCGGTCGGTCAACCTCGTCACCGAATTCCGTTGCCCGGAAAAGGGTCTGCGGCCGAGATTCCCAGTCATCGGGTTTCTTGCCCTTCGGTGGTTCGAGAACGCCAGTATAGATCAAACCACGTTTAGCGAGGCCTTCGAGTACGGTATCGACCTTGCCTGCCTCCACCAATTGACGTTCGGATGTAAAAACGTCATGCCGTATCCCAAGCGCGGCCAAATCCTCGCGCACCAGACCCATCATCGCATCGATTGCCACGCCGCGAATTTCAGGAAGCCATTCGGCTTCCGGCAACCGTTGCCAACGATCCCCCGACCGCTCCGCCAGCAACGCACCGACGGCGCACAGATAATCGCCAGGATATAAGCCTTCGGGAATTTGATCGATTTTCTCACCCAAGGCTTCGCGGTACCGCAGGTGAACGGAACGAGCCAACACATCGACCTGCGCGCCCGCGTCGTTGATATAATATTCCCGCGTCACTGCATAACCCGCTTTTTCGAGCAGCGACGCCAAGACATCGCCGAAAACGGAACCACGCGCATGACCGATATGCAGGGGACCGGTCGGGTTGGCCGAAACGAATTCGACATTCACCGCATCCCCGCCACCAATTTTAGAACTACCATAGGCCGTGCCGGCTTCAAGAATATCGCCGAGGCAACGAAGCCAGATATTCCGATCGAGACGAATATTGATGAATCCCGGGCCGGCAATCTCCGCCGATACGACACCGCGGACCGCTGCCAACCCTTCGGTTAACCTCGCCGCCAAGTCCCTTGGTTTCATTCCTGATGGCTTCGCCAACACCATGGCGGCATTGGTGGATAAGTCGCCAAACGCGGCCTCGCGCGGAACGTCGACCGCGACACGCGCAAGATCCAGCCCTTCAGGCAAGACGCTCTCGGCGACCAGGCGCTCAACTACTTGAATAATTTCTTTTCTAAATTCGCTAAATATATCCACCGACTTAAGTCTTTCCACTCGTGATACGTTCGTGAAGACGAATTGCGAACTGATCCGTCATACCCGCGATATAGTCGCAAACAACCCGCGCCGTCCCTTCGGTATTCGGATGACCGGCATCGAGACGCCATTCCTCGGGCAGGAAACCAGGATTCCCAACGAAATACGCGAAGAGGTTTCCCACGACTTTACGCGCCCGGTCGGTTTGCGCGACGACGGTTTCGTGACGGTACATCCGCTTGAACAGGAACGCCTTTAACGTTCGCTCTTTCTCGCTCATCACCGATGAGAACGCAACAACAGGATGATCCAATCGGCGGACATCGGCGACACATCCGGGTGCGGCATCAGCTAATCTCCGCGCAGTCTCGACGATCACGTCCTCGACCATTTCTCCAATGAGCCGCCTTACCGCTTCGTGAACAAGGCGCGTCTCCTCGATCTCGGGATACCGCGCGCGTGCGTCCGAAAAAATCACCGCGACGTGCGGAACCTCAGTTAAATCATCCACGGTTATGATCCCGGCGCGAAACCCATCGTCCAAATCGTGGTTGTTATAAGCTATGTCGTCGGCGATTGCCGCGACCTGAGCCTCGGGCCCTGGGAAATTTCCTAGGTCCAGCGAAAAAGCCTCGTCCAAAGCCGAAATGGAAGGCGGTACGATGTCTTTCCTCGAATAAGGGCCTGTTAGCGGGCCATTATGCTTCGAAACGCCTTCCAACGACTCCCACGTCAGATTCAGCCCATCGAAATCCGGATAGCGTTTTTCCAAACGATCCAGCACACGAAGCGTTTGATCGTTGTGATCAAACCCTCCAAACCGCGCCATGGCCACGTCAAGCGCCTCTTCTCCCGCATGTCCGAATGGCGGATGTCCGAAATCATGGGCAAGGGCGAGGGCCTCCGTAAGGTCTTCGTCCACACCAAGGCTCCGGCTCAGGGCGCGCGCGATTTGCGAGACTTCGAGACTGTGGGTCAAACGCGTTCTAAAATGATCGCCTTCCGGGGCAATAAATACCTGTGTTTTATGTTTAAGGCGCCTGAAAGCGGTTGCGTGTATGATCCGGTCACGATCCCGCTGAAAAGGCGTACGCCTCTGGCTTTCCGGCTCTTTATGCCGTCTTCCACGGGACTCCGATGCCTTAGTCGCGTATATTGCCGCCGCATCCATCAATTTATCTCTCAACAAACACCAATTGAAATAGCCTCTTAGCGCGCTACATAGGCTGTGGTAAACTGCAAGTTACGGCGAACCGCTTAAATCGCCGTGCTGGAGAGAAACATGTCAGACCCCTTTGCGTCCGAAATTCAAACCACTGAAGCCACGTTCACGATTTCCGATTCCGCAAGGAAACGATTGTCGGAAATTTTCGCGCAAGAGAACGAAACTAGTTCTATGTTACGCGTAAAAGTATCGGGCGGCGGTTGCGCCGGCTATCAATATGGCTTCGATTTCGAGAAAACAGTCACCGACGATGATCGAATTTTTGGTGACGATGAAGTGAAAGTGGTCATCGATAGCGTTTCGATGGATTTACTTGGCGGATCCGAAATAGATTTCGTCGACGACATGGTTGGTGCCTCCTTTCAGATAAAGAACCCCAACGCAACGGCTTCTTGCGGTTGCGGCACGTCGTTTTCGACTTGAACGCGCACTCGTGAAAATCGCTACCTTCAATGTGAATTCCATAAAGGCGCGCCTGCCGCGCGTGCTCGAATGGCTTGAAAGCGCAACGCCGGATGTTGCGCTGTTGCAAGAAGTCAAAACCGTGCCGGAAGAGTTTCCGATGCTGGAAATTAACGGTTTGGGGTATGAAATCGCGGTTCATGGCCAGAAAAGCTATAACGGCGTGGCAATATTATCCCGCCATCCCATCGATGATGTGGCGATGGGCCTTCCTGGTGACGACGACGACACGCAAGCCCGTTATATAGAAGCAACAATCGGTGATCTGCGTGTTGCATCGATTTATTTGCCGAATGGTAATCCAACCGATACGGATAAATTTCCCTATAAATTGGCCTGGATGGACCGCCTCATCGCCCATGTCAGGGATGATTTACTGCCGAGGGAAACACCCTTCGTACTTGGCGGTGACTACAACGTCGTTCCCAATGACGACGATGTTTATGACCCGGAAGGATGGGCTGACGACGCTTTATGCCGAGCGGAATCCCGTGCGCGATTCCGGACAATTCTCAATATGGGCATCACCGAGGCGTGGCGGTCGTTGCACAAGGAAATCGGCGCCTACAGTTTTTGGGATTATCAACGTGGCCGCTGGCACCGTGACGAAGGGGTGCGCATTGACCATTTATTGCTATCCCCCCAAGCCGCCGACCGCCTTGTGGCATGCGAAATAGACCGGATTCCCCGTGGCAAGGAAAAAGCTTCCGACCACACGCCTGTTTGGTGCGAGATTTCCGACCCTTCTTAAAATCCGCCTATCAGCGGCCCGCCAATTTGAAACATGGTATCGAAAAGCTTCGAACCGCGCCTTCAGTACCTCGCGCTAATGCAAAAGGCTTTGTTTTCCATGCGCACGATTCCATCAGCTCCTTCAAAGGCGCGAGCGGCCTCACCAACCGCCCGCCAAGCAGCATCGCGCTTCGCACTCGGGAAATGCGCGATCCTATCTTCCAGCGGCTTTGAGCGTTCGCGCCTAAATTGGACGAACTCTTCAATGGATTCGAATTCGTAGGTAACCGGCAACCACTCCCCCACGACGTCCCGAAAGCCCGCGTCCTTGAACATTTGCATCGCCCTATCGGTATCCGATAGGGAAAACGGCGTGCCGGACCCTTCATTGGGTGGCGGCAATTCCAAATATTTCAATACGACGCGATTGCCCATACTCAGTGAAGGCGCGCTTTCTGGAGGCCCCCAAATAGCAGCCGCCACACACCCTTCCGGCTTCAACAATGTTCGAAAAGTCCGCAATGTTGCGCCAAGGTCGGTCATGAACATCAAGCCCCAGCGGCAAAGGATGGCGTCGTAAAGCGTGCCGTCGGTTTGTAAATGGTCCGCATCGGCTTCTCGAAAAGAAATATTCTCCAACCCCAATCTCGCCGCGCGCCGACGCGCGAACTCCAACATCCCTGGCGAGAGATCGACTCCTTCCACATAGCCCTGCGCGCCGACTTGCCGTGCCGCCGTCGCCGCGGGCTCACCGAGGCCAGTCGCGACATCAAGGACGCGATGACCCGCCTGTATCGACGCCAATGCCACGAGACGATCGCTTAAGACTTGCGCGCCGCGCTCCAAAATTGGAAACCATTTGTTCCAGGCTTCCGCCCGGCTTGGGTCCCAAGGCGCTTTTACGGGACCAGTTGGTTTTACTTCATCCGTCATTTCATTACCCCGGCAACGCGCTTTCGACAACGGGTTGAGAAAGAATCCATAAGCTCGTCATTGTATATCCTACCATGAGAACCATCATTGGAATTTGACTGCGCATCGCCGCCCGTGCCGTTTCATAGGCCCTCAGCGCCATGACATGCGCGAGGTACACCGCTATCAAATGTCCAATGACGATCGTCGTAACCGACAGATACCAGACGAATTTGGCGGTCACCACGCCAATATCGAGTTTATGGTCAACCGTCCCAAATAAATCCCAGCCAAAGCCGAAAGGGTCGGACACGAGTGGGATAATCAACTGACCGGCAAGCATCAGATAGGAAAGGTAATGCGCGATATGGTACGCGATTGCGATCGGGACCAACGAAAGGGCAAAATACCCCACGACATCGCCCATCGGAACGGTCTTGCCAGCCCACATCATGAGTCCGCAAAATATCAGATAGGCGAACATGAAACACAGCGGGAAAATGATGAGCGCGCTCGTCTTTACCGCCTTCAACAAATTGACACCATTTTCCTGCAGCGCGACGAGCAGAGGCCGCAGCGTCGCATCTTCCGAAACCCATTCCAGAATGCTTCCCCATGCAGGCGTTTCCAGGAAGCCATCGAAAGTTACGGTCGACAGAATAAGCAATACGAACACCGTGAGAGACAGATGGATTGGCCGTTCCGTCAAAAGGGCGACAGCGGGGGAGCGCAATTTCCAGGTCCCATTCTCATCCGCGCCCGTGGGGGCAAATCGCGCAAACAAGGAAAACGCAACGGTGAATGCCTCGCCATTACGTGCCCAGCTCTCGCGGCCATAAATGGCCATTCCCCACCATGTAATCACCGAATAAATAACGATCAAATAGGCTAATTGCCGGGGCGACTCACCGGTTTCCGAGATTAGCTCCAACCATGCAAAAACCGCGAATAGAGCCACGGCGGGCCACACACCAAGGCGCTCCGGGTAGGGCTTTGCCCCCACTTCGGCCCCGGCCAATGCTTCGCCCCAAGCGAATAGTATCCGCCACGGATTGATGAGACGCCACAAGTCGCCCAGCAACGCCGAGATCATGGCAAGTCCGATCCACCAAATGACCCAAACCATGGTCGGCGCAAAGTTCTTGATCGGACTTTGGACGCCAAAGAAACCCGTTGCCAGAATAAGGACAAAAACGGCAACCGAGAAAATTTGCAGCAGCCCGATTAAAATTGGGTGAGCGAGCCATCGAATAATCGGCGCCCGTGATAGATCAACCGAAGCGCCCAACGTCGTGCCTGAAGAACGCCGCAAGCTGATTGCCATGACAATGAAGGAGAAAGCTACCGCCGCGCCGGCACCGCCGAGATACATCCATAAGGGTGCGGGCAAGTCATACCGTTGCCCAAACGCATGTGCGAGAGCACGCGATGGTTCAAAAAAAAATGGGCACGCTAATGCCAAGGCAGCACAAAATTGAACGGCTCGTTTCATCACCTACTGGCAACCCTTGAAATAGAACTGAAAATTACTGTGTAGCGTCAAACCTTTGCCTCATAGAATAAAGATTGTGATGATACATCGCTACCTTCCTATACAGCTCGAGCCAAAGAATTGCGGATTTATGACAGTTTAGTTGCTTCATTATTTGCGATTAATAGGCGTAGTATTACTCTTATGAAGCATGCACCACTAGTAATACTTGAATTACTATTACTAAAAACAATCGAGTAGAAGGGGGAATTATGACTATTTTTAAAGGGTTTGCATTGGCGTTGGTTGCAATTCTATGGCTGATACCAGTAGCGAAAGCCGAAATTTTAGCAATGCTGAATTACGAGAGTAAACCAGCCGAATCGCTTAAGGCGCTAAAGATTAGCGCGCCGGCGAAGCGGGAAGAAGGAATTGCGATCGTCGACGTCGATCCCAATTCACCGAACTTCAACACAATTCTAATGAAAATTCCACTGCCGGCTGACCTCGTGGCACATCATATTTTTTACGACCGGACCCAGAGCAAGGCCTATATCACCGCTCTTGGTAAGGGTGATTTGTACGTCATCAATATGAAGGAATTTCCGTACCGATTAAAAAAGATTTCCGTCCCGGAATGTAAAATGGGTGAGGATATAATTCTCTCACCCGATAATAAAAAATGGTACCTAACCTGCATGGCGTCCGACATGGTTTACGTCGGCGATGTTTCCACGGACAAAATTCTATCAACATTCAAAACGAAAGCGCCCTATCCGCATGGTCTTGCTGTGCATTCGGGTATCGACCGAATTTTGATTTCGAATACCATCAGTGGTGAATTAAAAAACCCCGGCGAATTGCTTTCAGTTCACAAAGCTTCCACCAACGAGGCACTGGGCACGGTCAAGGTCTCCAGCAAGGCATCTCCATCCGGCGAGGCACCTGTCGAAGTTCTGTTCAAGCCAGGTTCGAATCCGCCAATCGCTTATGTCACCAATATGTTCGGGCACAGCCTTTGGACCGCGAAATGGAACCCCGCATCGAAAGATTTCGATCCGGCTTTGGCGTATGATTTCAAGGAGGTTGGTGCCGGCGTCCCACTAGAAATCTATTTCAATCCCGCCGGCGACCGTATGTATGTTACCACGTCAAGTCCGGGCAAACTGCACATCTTCGATGTCGGGAAGAATCCGATTAAGCCATCACTACTGAAGACGATTGACACCGCCGAAGGCGCGCACCATGTCGCCTTCACCAAGGACTGGCGTTATGCATTTGTCCAGAACTCGTTCATCAACCTGCCGAAAATGCGGGACGGTTCTATCAGTGTCATCGACCTTAAAAAACTTGAAGTCGTGGCGACAGCGGACGTGCTCAAAAAAGAAGGCTTCAACCCGAATTGCATCGTTCTGCTGCCAAAGTGGAACCACCTCGCGGGGCACTGAACCTGTAGGCATGACTAAAATCAGCCGCCGAAGGCTACGCCCTTCGGCGGTGATACCCTTATTGTACGGTCGAAAGACGTTCCAAGGCGTCGGTTAGCTTCATTCGCGTCGATTGCGTCGAGGCGAGCCGGTCGCGCTGTTCCTCAACCACCGCTTCGGGTGCCTTGGCAAGAAACTGAGCATTGCCGAGTTTTTTCTCAAGCTTGCTAATCTCGCCTTCGGACTTTGCGATGGCCGTTTCCAAGCGCGCCTTCTCTTGCCCGACATCAATGACATCCGCGATCGGCAAGGCCGCCGTGGCCTCACCATGAACCAGTTGCACCGCGCCCTCGGGAACGGTCTCGGCGGTGTCAACACTCGCGAGACGCGCCAGTCTTTCAATTAACGGTCGGTGACGGCTAAGCCACGTAGCACTAGTTTCATTCGCCCCCGTCAATAGCATCGGAATTCGCGCGCCGGGCGGAATATTCATTTCGGCCCGAACCGAACGTACGCCGGCGATCAATCCAAT
>JAJFJC010000309.1 GCA_021774385.1 Alphaproteobacteria bacterium | reverse complement strand
ATCGCCGTCGCGCCGACAATCAGGACCGCCTCATCGGGGCGCCGCATGATCCGTGCCGACGCCGACTCCAAACCGGCAAGCGCTTCCCTGACTTCGGCCGCATATCGCTCCCCCGCGAAGGTAAGCGCTATACCCCGTCCGACACGGCGGAATAGAGGTTGTCCAATATAGGTTTCCAATGTCGCGATTTGCCGGCTTACCGCACCTTGGGTAACTCCCAACTCTTCCGCCGCCCGTGTATAGCTCAATAAACGAGCAGCGCACTCGAAGGCCCGCACGGCATTAAGTGGTGTTCGAAATGGACGGTCAGAAGACATGATTTACAATTCATGAGAATTTCTCATAATATATACCGCAATTCGTCGTTTGTCGATTTCAGTCCTCATCTGACAGACTGCTTTCGGAACAAACAGGAGGACTCGATGAGCCAGCGCGACCAAGCACAAAACACGAATGTCGAACGTATCGCCACGGGACTCGGCGCCGGCCGTATCGCCTTTGTGCAAGCAAACTGGCACAAGGAAATTGTCGACCAAGGGCGCGAATCCTTCCTGGAAAGCTTCGAATCCCAAGGCGGTAACAGGGACCGAGTCGATGTCTTCGACGTGCCCGGCAGCTATGAAATTCCGTTACAGGCGAAGCTGCTCGCGAAATCCGGTGACTATGCCGCGATTATCGCCGCCGGTTTCGTCGTCGATGGCGGTATCTATCGCCACGAGTTCGTGGCCCGCGCCGTGCTCAATGGTTTAATGAAGGTACAGTTGGAAACCGAAGTCCCGATTCTCTCGATGGTACTGACCCCGCAGCAATTCCACGGCCACAGCGAACATGTCCGTTTCTTCCAGGAACATTTCAAGATCAAGGGCGCGGAAGCAGCCGACGCGTTGGTCGATGTGCTGAAGGACCCCGTACGCGCGAAAGCCGGCGGGTAGAGTTTCGATCCTATCGCCGCGATCTCGACACGGTTTCACCCTTTAATCGGCACCGCCTTGTCCTAGCCCTGCCGCTTTCACGCGCTTTCCTCTCGATCAGCAAGAACTGCGGATTGGGAGAAAATCATGGAACGGATCGCAACTCTTGTCGTTATCGCGACATTCATTGCGGCGCCCGCCGCCGGAGCGGCGCCAACACAGCCCGAACGACCAACACCACCCGATGCCGGGATTACCTTCCGCGCCATCGATTCGGACGCGCCAACCCGGACCGCACCGGCGCTCGACACCAGTGTTGTTATCGACGTTTCCGGAATCATCGCCAAGGTCCGTATCCGCCAGACATTCAAAAACCCCAACGATGCCTGGGTTGAAGGGGTTTACGTCTTTCCTCTGCCGGAGAAAGCCGCGGTCGATGAGTTGCGCATGCGGATCGGCGACCGGATCATCGAAGGTGAAATTCGGGAACGAAAACGAGCGCGCGCCGCATACGATCAAGCGCGTCGGGCCGGACAACAAACCAGTCTGATCGAACTGGAGCGCGCCAACATTTTCACCGCGTCCGTTGCCAATATCCCACCTCTTGGCAATATCACGGTGGAGATCGGCTATCAACAACGGCTGCGTTTCGCCGATGACGCGGTCTCGCTCAGATTTCCCGCCGTCGTCGGGCCGCGCTTCATCCCCGGCAATCGGGCCGTGGCCGGTGTTGGCGGTACGGGCTGGGCAGTAAATTCCGACCTTGTCCGCGATGCCGAGCGTATCACGCCGCCGGTCCGTCACCCCAATGACGGCACCGCCAATCCGCTGTCGATCCAAGTTCGCCTTGATCCGGGCATGCCGATTGCGATGCTGCGTAGCCCCAGCCATGCCATAGACGCCGCCAATAACGATGATGATCGATATCACATTACATTGAAAGGCGGCGATACACCGGCGAACCGCGACTTTGTATTGGAATGGCATCCCGATGTCGGCGACGCGCCATTCGCGGCCTTATTCAAGGAAATTAAGGATGGCGACACCTATCTAATGGCGATCGTCGCCCCCCCGTCCGGTCAGCCGCATGATCAACCACGCATTCCACGCGAAGTCATTTTCATTATCGATACGTCCGGATCGATGCATGGCGATTCGATTTGTCAGGCGCGCGCGGCCCTAAAGTTCGCGTTGGATCGTATGCACCCGGAAGATCACTTCAACATCGTGCGCTTCTCCAATGACGCCAGCACGCTCTTCGCGAGCGCCAAGCCCGCCGACTCACATCATCTTCATCGCGCCAAGCGGTTCGTGCAAAGCCTAAATGCGGATGGCGGCACCAATATCACATCCGCGCTGGATTTGGCATTCGACGGAAAAGTCGGTGGCCGGATGCTGCGGCAGGTTGTTCTGATCACCGATGGATCAGTCGGTAACGAAGCTTCCCTGTTCCGCCACATTCGCCGCGATATCGGTGACAGTCGGTTGTTCACCATTGGGATCGGCAGCGCGCCGAACAGCCATTTCATGCGACGTTCGGCGGCGTTCGGCCGCGGCACTTTTACCCATATCGGCAGCACGCGAGACGTTTCGGAGATCATGTCCGCGTTGTTCGAGAAACTCGAGCGCCCCACCATGACGCAAATTGTCGCCACATTTGATGGCGCGCCATTAACTGATCAGCGACCCGCGATGCTACCCGATCTATATCACGGCGAGCCCCTTGTTCTGACGGCACGGCTTTCAAAGCCGACGGGCGAGATATTGATTTCTGGCAACCGAGGAAACCAAAACTGGACGCGCGGCTTCGATACCGGATCCGTGCGCGCAGGGAAGGGAATCGCAAAATTATGGGCGCGCGACGGTATCGCTTCGTTGATGGACGGTTTGGTGTTGGGCGCCGATCCGGACGAGGTGCGGCAGGCCGTGCTGGAACTGGCGCTGACTCATGGGCTGCTTAGCAAATATACAAGCCTGATCAGTATCGACCGAACGCCGGTTCGGCCCGAGGCCGCCGCCCTGCAACGCCGCGCGGTTCCCGTCGGGCTGCCGGCAGGCTGGAATTACGCCGCCGTTTTTGGCGGAAAGACCGCGACACCAGCGACTCAGCAGATTCTGATGGGCGTCGTCGCGCTCTTGGTTGGTGGATTGCTGTTGCTAGCGCGGCGGCGGCGGGCGATATGAGGCACCGTATGGTCCTCACCATCTGTGCAACCGGGTTCGTGACGCTCGGCGTTTTGCAGATTGCTGCTGGTGGCTGGATCCATGCCAAGGCCGCTCTGGCGCAGGGCCTTTTGGATATGGCCTGGACGCGG
>JAJFJC010000308.1 GCA_021774385.1 Alphaproteobacteria bacterium | reverse complement strand
TATGTTGGAACGACCTCACCGTCGGGCAGAAATTCCGCACCATCAACCGGACGGTGACGGAGGCGGACCTGGTCAATTTCATCAACGCGACCGGGATGGTCGAGGTGATGTTCACCGACGCGACGTTCGGCGATGCGCATGGCGCGGTCAAGGGGCGACCCGTACCGGGCGCGCTTTGCTATACCTTCATCGAAGGCCTGCTCGTCCAGTCGACGATGCAGCATACCGGCCTGGCCATGCTGGAAACGACGCTCAAGATAAAGGCGCCGACCTTCGTCAACGACACTATCCACGGCGAGATCGAAGTCACCAGCGTGCGGCAAACGAGCAAGGGCAACCGCGGCATCGTCGGCACGACCAACAACATCGTAAACCAGGGCGGCGACATCGTGGCCACCTATGAAGTGGTGCGGATGATGGCCGGCCGCGACTAAGGCTGTGGCCCCAACGCGATAGACAAGGAGGAAAGTTATGAATTTGGAAGGAAAGAGTTTCGTCGTCACCGGTGGCGCCTCGGGCATTGGCCGCGCCACCGTCGGCACCCTGTGCGAAGCCGGCGCGCGCGTTTTCTTCGGCGACATCAATGAAGAGGGCGGCGCCGAAACGGCCAGTCAGGTCGGCAGCAGCGCAACCTTCGTGCCGCTGGACATCACCAGCGACGACTCGATCGAGAAATTCGCAAAGGCGGCGCTGGGCGCGGGCCAGATCGACGGCGTTGTCAATGTTGCCGGCTGGGACATCATCCAGCCCTTCATCGAACAGACCCCGGACTTCTGGGAAAAGGTCATCAGCATCAATCTTCTGGGGCCCGTCAAACTGACCCGCGCCTTCCTTGATCCGATGATCGAGCGAAACGCCGGCAAAATCGTCAGTGTCTCCAGCGACGCGGGGCGTGTCGGAAGCATGGGCGAAACGATGTATGCCGGCGCCAAGGGCGGCATCATCGCCTTCAGCAAATCACTGGCGCGGGAAGTCGCGCGATACCGTATCAACGTAAATTGCGTGTGCCCGGGACCGACCAATACGCCGCTGTTCAATGCGCAGCCGGAACGCATGCGTGAAGCCCTGACACGGGCAATCCCGTTCCGGCGCGTCGCCGAGCCGCAAGAAATCGCCGACGCGATCCTGTTCTTCGCCAGCGGCCGTTCGGATTATTTGACCGGTCAGGTGATGAGCGTAAGCGGCGGCCTGACGATGGTCGACTGACCGACTGTAATCCTGAGACAACATAAGATTTTTTGATCGGAGACAATCATGACTGACCGTTACGCGAAATACACCAGCTTTGAGTTCGACCGGCCCGCCGACCGCGTGCTGCGTATCACGCTGAACAAACCGGAGACTTATAATTCCCTCGACGCCACCGGACATAACCAGTTCACCTATATTTGGCGTGACATCGATGATGATGATGACATCAGCGCCGTCATCTTGACCGGTAAGGGCAAGGCGTTCTCGTCTGGTGGCGATTTCGGCATGATCGAAGCCAATATGAATGACGAAAAAGCCCGCGTGCAGGCCTGGAAGGAAGCGCGAGACCTCGTCTACAACATCATCAACTGCAACAAGCCGATCATTTCCGCCATAAACGGCGTCGCGGTTGGCGCCGGCCTTGTTGCGGCACTGCTGGCGGATATCTCCATCGCCGGCAAGGCCGCGAAGATCGTCGACGGGCATACGCGCCTCGGCGTCGCCGCCGGCGATTGCGCGGTAATCAATTGGCCTCTGCTGTGCGGCATGGCCAAGGCTAAATATCTGCTGTTGCTCTGCGAGCCCGTGAACGGTGAAGATGCCGAAAAATATGGCCTGGTCTCGCTCTGCGTCGAAGACGATGAACTGCAGGACAAAGCGATCGAAGTTGCATCGCGTCTGGCAGCCGGCGCGCCGAGTGCGATCCGTTGGACGAAATACGCACTGAACAATTGGTACCGCATGATGGGCCCGTCCTTCGATGCCTCAACCGCGCTGGAAATGCTTGGCTTCGCCGGTTCGGAAGTGAAAGAGGGATTGGCGTCTCATCTTGAGAAACGGAAACCGGTATTCGATCCCGAATCACCGGTGTAGGCCTCTCCGCTAGCGGCACAGGATGTCCGTCATGAACCAACCATTCGATCTCTTCCAGTCCGAAGTGATCCAGAACCCATATCCGATGTTCGACAAGATGCGCCGAGAGGCGCCGGTGCATTGGAATGAGTCGGTCAAGGGTTGGTTCGTGACGCGATACTTCGATGTCCGCATGGTGCTGCGCGATCCCCGCTTTTCGGTTGAGAAAATGGCGCCCTTCGCCGACCGGATGGCGGGATCGAAGCAGGATAAGATAGCGTTCCTGGCGGAAATCCTCGGTGGCTGGATCGTCTTTAAGGACCCGCCTGAACACACCAAGCTGCGCCAGGTTTTACAAGGCGCCTTCATGCCGAAGCCCTTGGCGGCATTGCGGCCAAAGGTCGAAGCCATTGCACGCGAGATCCTCGACGATCTGGGGAACCGGACCGACATCGACGTGATCGCCGATTTCGGCGTACCACTGCCCGCGACCGTCATCGGCGATATCTGCGGCATCCCGCGCGACCAAGTCTACCGGCTGCGGCACTGGGCCGATGATATCGCCAAGTTCGTTCTTCAGGGTCGTTCAACGCCAGACAAATACGATCGGTCCTATAACGCGCTGGTCGAGTGCGTCGATTTCTACCGCGACCTGGTTGCCGATCATCGGGCAAACCCACAAGACAATCTAACGTCATTGATGATCGACGGTGGCGATGTCGGGATGCCGCTCACCGATGATGAAATCGTCTCGACCTTGGTCCTGATCCTGTTTGCCGGCCACGAAACGACGACGAACCTGATTGCCAGCGGTATGTTCGCCCTGCTGCAACATCCCGAACAGATGGCATTGATGGAATCTGATCGGTCCTTGATTCCGTCAGCGGTAGAGGAATTTCTCCGTTTCGAAGGTCCGGCCTCGACCTTGGTCCGCATCGCGTTGGAAGACATCGAAATCGGTGATCAGCTAATCAAGAAGGGCGAGCGTATCTTTGCGTCGGTCGACGCGGCGGGCCATGACCCAGACGTCTTCCAAGGCGCGGAAGGAATCGATATCACGCGCCGGCGCAACCGGCATATGGCCTTCGGCAAGGGTATTCATCTCTGTCTCGGTGCGCCACTGGCACGGCTTGAAGGTCAGATAGCCTTCGAGGCGCTTTTCGACCGCTACACGGGTTTCCGTCTGCGCGGCGACACGCCGGAATGGCGTGATGAATTGATCACGCGTGGATTGCACGAGCTACCGATCTCCATGGATCGCCGGCAATAGTTTTCGGTATCGCGAAATCAGATGAGCGACTTCTCCCAAAAAATTGCCGAAATATCATCTCAACTAACCGTCGGGGACTTGCTACGCGAGCAAGCGCTACTGCGACCGGCGTCGATCGCCTTGGAGGAAGGCGATCGCCAATTGACCTTCGCGCAACTCGATGCACGGGTTAACCGACTCGCCAACGCGCTTACCCGATTAGGTATCGAACATGGCGACCGCATCGCCGTCCTATCCGAAAATCGAATCGAGTATATCGAGGTAACACTCGCCGCCGGTAAGCTGGGCGCCATATTTTGCGCCCTCAACTGGCGTCTCTCCGCCAACGAGCTCGAACATTGCGTTCGTCTCGCCACGCCAAAACTCGCATTCGTTTCCAACCGGTTTGCGGCCAACTTCGAGTCCGTGGACTCGGATATCGATACCGCGGTTCTCTTCGGTGAAGATTACGAAGCACTCTTGGCAAACAGCAATGCCGACGAACCAACGGTCACCGTCGACCCGGAAGACGGTCTTGTCATTATCTATACGAGCGGAACGACCGGGCTTCCTAAGGGTGCGCTGATTAGCCACCGGGCGGAAATCGCGCGCATGCAATCGAGCTGTATCGATTTCGGCTTGATTCCGGGCAAGGCATTCGTTGCCTGGCCGCCTTTGTTCCACATGGCATCGACCGATCAATCGATTAGCGCCTTATGCCTTGGTGGCAAGGTCGTCGTTGTCGACGGCTTCGATGTCGAAAGACTAGTCGATATCGTCGCGACGGAGGAAATTTGGTGGTTCATTTTGATGCCGGGAATGATCGAACCGTTTGCCGAAGTCTTGAAGAAACGCAATGTGAAACCGCGCGGCATAGCCCTGATCGGCGCCATGGCCGATTTGGTACCCCGGCATCAGATCGCCCAAATTTCGGCGTTGCTACAAGCACCTTATGCCAACACGTTCGGGTCGACGGAAACCGGCTTGCCACCAGCGTCGGCGGGGCTCATTCCCATTGGAACCGCACCCAATTCGCTATCCAAGACACAGAGTGCGATGTGCCGCTGCCGGTTGGTGGATGCCGACGATAAGGACGTTGCAGATGGCGATGTTGGCGAGATGGCTGTGCGTGGCCCGACGCTGTTCAGCGGCTATTGGAATGCGCCTGAAGCGAACCAGGAAGACTTCCGTGGCGGCTGGTTTCATATGGGCGACGCGTTTCGGCGCAACACGGACGGTACGCTCGATTTTGTCGACCGGGTAAAATATCTGATCAAATCCGGCGGCGAGAACATATACCCCGCCGAAATCGAACAGGTGCTTTTACGCGAACCCAGGGTCGACGACGCCGTCGTTGTCCGCGCGGCGGATGACCGTTGGGGCGAAGTACCCGTCGCCTTTGTCGCGGCAAATGACCCCTCACTAACGGTGGAACACCTCGCCGGTTTGTGCCGTGAATCGCTCGCTGGCTACAAGCAGCCCAAGCAAATTCGCTTTGTTTCTATCGACGACCTACCGCGCAGCACGACCGGCAAGATCCAGCGTCATGAAGTCGAAAAATGGCTCACCGGGGAAACGGCAGCGCCATGACACCGGATATCGCGATTGTCGGTATTGGGGAAACGGCGCCGGTTCGGTGCGCGGAGCGCGACCTGCGGTCACTCGTTATCGATGCCGTTTACGAAGCGCTGGACGACGCAGGCATCCCACCCGGAGAGGTTGACGGCGTCGTAACCGATAGCATCGTCATGCCGACGACCGTCCCGCACGATTATGTCATGGCGCAGCTCGGCGCAACCAGCCGGTTCGACGGCGCGATCTCCTATGGCGGCGCGGGTATTGCGTGCGGCCCCCTGCAAGCCGCGCTCGCGATCGACGCCGGCCTTGCGGATGTCGTTGTCTGCTATTTCGGTGTCGATTGGGGTACGCGGCCATCGGGTCCCTATGGCTTTCACGATCTGTACCCCGCCAAGCAAGCGTTCGAGAAGCCTTATGGGTTCAATGCGCAACCGATTTATTTCGGGCTTTGGACGCGGCGCTATATGAAGGAATTTGGTTTAACGCCGGAACAGTTGGGGTCCGTCGCCGTGCAACAACGCCAACACGCCTTGATGCGCGGTGGCGGACAAATGACGAAACCCCTGTCGATAGATGACTACCTCTCCGCCCCGTGCGTCGCTGATCCCTTACGTATTCCCGATTGCTGCCTGATCACCGATGGCGCCGGCGCCTTCGTCATGACATCGCGGGAACGCGCGCGCGATTGCCGCAAGCCTCCGGTGCCCGTGGCGGGCGTAGGGTTCCAATCGATCCCGGTTTCCGGTGACTCGGTTTTCACACAGGATCCTAACCTCCTCACGACGCCGGCGGCGCAGGCCGCGGCAGATCAAGCGTTTAACATGGCCGGTATCAAGCGGTCCGATGTCGACTTCCTCGAACTCTACGACTGTTTCACGATTTCCGTGCTGATGCAGTTGGAGGACATGGGGTTCTGCGAAAAGGGCGAGGCCGGCGCGTTCTTCGAATCCGGACGCGCCGCGATCGGCGGTGATCTACCCGTCAATACTCATGGCGGATTCCTGTCCTACAGCTACCGCCTGGGCATTGAACATGTGGTCGAAGCCGTGCGGCAGCTGCGCGGCGAAGCAGGCACGAACCAAGTCGCCAACGCCCGATTCGGCGCCGTCGGGGGTTTTTCACTACCCGACTATGGCGTGCTGATCCTAGGCGATGACGATTGACGAAATGACTAGCGCAGCCGACATCGCGATCGATGGTTTTCAACCTTTCTGGGACGCGGCCGCCTCGGGTGAACTGCGCTTTCCGGCCTGCTGCACCTGCGAGAGATTTCATTGGTACCCGATGGTGCGCTGCCCGTACTGCAATGGGTCTGACATCGAATGGAAATCCATCAAACCCATCGGATCCGTCTATAGTTGGACCGTTGTACAGCGTCCCTTCGACACCGCGTTCAAAAACTGGACCCCTTATATTGTCGGCCTAATCGAGTTTATCGGTGCGCCGGGTGTTCGCCTGATCACAAACCTCGTCGACGTAGAACCGCAAGCGATCCAATTCAGCATGACTGTTTCACCGGCCTTCGACTTGTACGACACGGCTGAATCGCGCCTAATGTTCAGACCGAAAGAGATGCCGACGGGATCGAACCAATGACTTTCGAGATCCAAACGCCACCGGATCGGGTGGCAACTTACTTGAAGAGCGGCTTGTGGCCGAACCGGCTGCTAACCGAGTATCTCGACGAAGCCGTCGCCGCCAATCCGGACCGAATCGCGGTTGTCGGATATGACAGCCAAACCGACAAACGTACCGCACATACCTATGAGGCTCTCGATCGAATCGTCGACAGAGTCGCCCTTGGCCTGGTTTCCTACGACATCGGCCCGGGCGATGTTGTTGCCATGCAGTTGCCGAACTATTGGCAGTTCAACGCGCTTTATCTTGCCTGCGTCCGTATCGGCGCTATCGCCAACCCGTTGATGCCGATTTTTAGGCACCGCGAACTCGAATTCATGTTGTCGTTCGGTGAGGCTAAAGCGGTCTTTGTCGCCCATAGTTATCGCGGCTTCGACTACCCGCAAATGATCGCGGACCTGCGCGGTGACCTGCCGGCGCTCGAACATATGTTCGTCGTCAACGGAGACGGTCCGGATTCTTTCGATTCCTGTTTTTTGGAACACGCCTGGGAAGCCGAATCGAATCGCGATGCGGTTTTCGCCGAACGCAAGCCATCGGCGAACGACGTGTCTTTGCTAATGTACACCAGTGGCACGACCGGTCAGCCCAAGGGCGTCATGCACACGCAGAACACACTGATCGGCAACATTGTAAAATTCGTCGATCGGGTAGCGTTAAATCGCAACGAAACGGTTTTGATGGCATCACCCCTCGCGCATCTCACCGGATTCATGTATGGCCTGATGATGCCAGTCCTACTTGGCGGACGCTCTGTGCTGATGGATATCTGGGACCCGGCGGAAGCAGCGCGAATCATCGCCGCCGAGCGAGCTAGCTTCACCATGGCGTCAACCCCGTTCCTGTCCGACCTGACCAACACGCCGGCGGTTGACGAGCACGATCTGGGTTCTCTGCATACCTTCCTCACGGCGGGGGCACCGATCCCGCGCGTGCTCGCCAAACGCGCCGCCGAGCGCCTCGGTGTCATGGTCAACGCTGCCTGGGGCATGACCGAAAATGGCGGCGTTACCACGACCCGGCCGGGCGATCCACCGGAACGAATCTTCGGGTCCGATGGCGCGCCAATCGAAGGCATGGAGGTGCGCGTCGTCGATGGAGACGGCACACCCCTGCCACCCGATACCGAGGGCCACCTGCAGGTGCGTGGCATGGCGAACTTCGTCGGTTATTTGAAGAAACCGGAACTCTTTGCGACCGATGCCGAGGGCTGGTTCGGGACTGGCGACCTCGCTCGCATGCGCGACGATGGCTATATCCGCATTAGCGGCCGCAGCAAGGACGTTATTATCCGCGGCGGCGAGAACATCCCCGTCGTCGAAGTCGAGGAACTGCTCTATCGCCACCCGGAAATTCAGGACGCCGCCATCGTCGCCATGCCGGATGAGCGGCTTGGCGAGCGCGGCTGTGTCTTCGTCACCCTGAAGCCAGGCCAGTCCCTAAGCTTCGAAGACATGGTCGCCTATCTGACCGAACAGAAGATGGCCAAACAGTATTTTCCAGAACGGCTCGAAATTGTCGACGAGATGCCGCGCACGCCAAGCGGCAAGATTCAGAAGTTTCGGCTGCGCGAAATCGCGGAAGGGTTTTCAATATCGCCATGCTGACAACGAAAGACATAGACGACTACCACAAGCAGGGCTTCGTTCCGGGGCGACCGCATCTGTCCACCGATGAAGCGATGGCGATGCGCGAGGCTTGCATCCGGACCTGCGGTGTCGAACACAAGGACCCGGCACGGCGACAGGCCAGCAATAGAGTCAAACCCTACCTGCTGTTCCGATGGGCCGCCGACCTTGTACGCCATCCCGCTATTCTCGACAGTGTCGAAGCACTGATCGGTCCGAATATCCAGATCTTTCACACAACAATCTGGTTCAAGGAACCGAAATCTGAAAAGTCGGTTCCCTGGCATCAGGACGCTACCTATTTCGGACTCGCGCCCTTTGAACACGTTACGGCCTGGGTCGCGCTAACACCATCCACCGAAGAGATGGGATGCGTCCGTATTCTTCCGAGTTCGCACGAGGAGGGTCAGTTACCGCACGCGGATAATATCAATCCCAACCTGATGCTATCGCGCGGCCAAACTGTTGCCCGGAACATCAACAACGGCGATGCGGTCGATCTGATCATGGCACCAGGCGATGTATCTTTTCATCACACCTTGGCGTTACACCGATCGGGCCCGAACACCAGCAATGAACCACGCATCGGTATCGGTTTCAGCTATATCCCCACCCATGTTCGTCATATTGGGGAGACTCGGCTCTCCGCGACCTTGGTCCGTGGAGTCGACAATTTTGATCATTTCGATCCGGAGCCGGCGCCGGACGGCGATGCGACGGAGGCCGCGATCGCCGCGCACGGCGACTCAATCGCACGGTTTTGGCGCGCCTCGGAATCGATTCCGGAAATGCGGCTCATTCACTAAGAGGGAGCGAGGCCATGCGGCTCGACGGAAAGACAATTCTTATCACCGGCGCGGCGTCGGGCATTGGCCAAGCGAGCGCCACGAAGGCGCTGGCGGAAGGCGCGCGCGTCATCGGCATTGACCAAAGCGGCGACGGCATGCCCGACGGGGTCGAGCCTATCTTGGGGGATGTAACCGATAACGAAACGGTCGCACGTGCCATCGCGGCGACGGACCGGATCGACGGGCTGGCGACGATCGCCGGCATCAGCTCATCCGGAAACGCCATCGACGAAATCGATCCGGATCTTTGGGACCGTGTCTTCGAAGTTAATGTGAAGGCGACCTGGCGTTGGATGATCGCCGCACTGCCGGCGATGCGCGCGCAAGGCGGCGGTTCTGTCGTCGCCATTGCTTCGCAGCTTGCCTTCGGCGGCGGCCGACGGAACGCCGCCTATATCGCCTCAAAGGGTGCCATTGTCAGCCTGGTCAAAACAGCGGCGTTCGAGCTCGCGCCAGATGGCGTGCGCGTTAACGCCATCGCGCCCGGCGCCATCGATACGCCGATGCTAAACCGCAGTATGTCGCGCAACGCGGATCCTGCCGCGGCGCGGGAATATTCGCAAAACCGCCATGCCCTCAAACGGTTCGGTCGTGCAGAGGAAATCGCCAACGGCGTCATTTACCTGTTGTCCGACGAGGCCAGCTACAACACCGGCTCGGTCATCACCATCGATGGCGGTTGGCGCGCTGCTTGATTACGTTGGAGCATCGAGGTTTCAGAACACCCTATCTTGTGGAGCGCGGCCATTTCCATGTGTTCGCCGGACTGATAGGAATGGCGGATGCTGGAAAAACTTAAAATTGCCGTCGTCACAGACATTCATCACGGCCCTACGCGCTATACCAAAATGGGTGCGGCCGCCCTGCCGTTACTAGAGGCGTTTGGAGAGCATGTTGGGGCGGGCGATTTCGATCTCATGGTCGAGCTGGGCGACCGTATTTCCAATGTCGGCCACGATACCGACTTGCAATTGACGCGCGAGGTCATGGCCGTCTTCGAGCCACTGGAGGTTCGCCGAGAGCATTTATTGGGGAATCACGATCTGCACCATATTTCGGTTGCGGAGAACGAAGCCATACTGGGCCGCTCTCTCGGCAGTCACAGTTTCGATCTAAAAGGGCGGCATCTGGTTTTTTGGCAGCACGACCTGTCAGGCAAGTTTGCGGAACAGGACATTCCCACGCAAACCGATCTCGATTGGTTGCGGGACGACCTGGCCGGCACATCACTCCCGGCTATCGTCTTCACCCATGTCCCGCTGAACGACGCGGCGATGACCGGCAATTTCTACTTTCAGAACAATCTTCCATCATCAACCCTCCGCCATGCGAGCAAGGCGCGCGAAGTCATCGAGTCGGCCGGCAACGTCGTTTTGTGTATTGCCGGACATGTGCATTGGAACGACAGCAGTACAATCGATGGCATCCGCTACCTGACTCTGCAATCGCTGAGTGAAAGTTTCACGACTCCGGACGAAGCTACCGGCGCCTGGGCTGAAATTACGCTGGACGAGCAGATTCACTGGCGCGCGCATGGCGGCGATCCGATGGCCTACCAGGCACCGTTACGTGGCCTCAACCGACGTTGGGCGCCGCCGCTGCCGCCATTTCATATTCTGCGCCAGCGTGAGAGCATCGCTGAGTTGGACGCGCCGGTGCGAGGCGTCATCCTCGATATGGATGGCGTGCTGTTCCGTGGCGATACTGCGATCGTGGGATCGGCGGATGCGGTGAGAGACCTGCAAGAGCACGGCATCGGCGTCGTCTGCCTGACCAACAATGCTCGGCGCACACCGGCGGATTATACGCGCAAGCTGCGAGGGCTCGGCTTCGAAATCGATGCCTCGGACATCTTTACTTCCGGCGTGGCCGTCGCGCGATATCTAACCGCACAACAAGCGGCGCCCCGATTGCATATCGTCGGCAGCGAGGCGCTGCGCCACACTCTGTTGGATGCGGGCGCGGTCGAAAGCGATGATCCGGAATACGTCGTCGCCGGCATCGATCTCGATCTACGGATATCGGACCTCATACCTGCCATCCGCCACCTCGCCAACGGCGCAAAGCTGATCGCTAGCAACGGCGATGCCGTGATCCCAACGGCCGACGGGCCGGAACCGGAAGCCGGTCCGGTCGCAGCCTTTCTCGAAACCGCGGCTGGCCAGACCGCGATGAGATTGGGAAAACCACAAGCCGAAATCTTCGACCTGGCGCTCGATCGGCTTGCCATACCGAAGGATGAGGTCGTCGTTATCGGTGACACGCCGGCAACCGATATCGCCGGTGCAATTGCGGCCGGCATGCGCTCGATCCTGGTCGCCTCCGGCAACACGGCGTCGGACCAGCAGAGTGAGCCCGAACCGACGGCACGGTTCAGTGATCTTCGCGCTGCCGCCGATTTTCTGATCGGCGGTTCAAGCTAGCCTGCTTGAACCGAGCTACTCCGCCGCCATCGCCAGGGGTTCCGGCATCGGAACATCGTTGATTTCCGCTAACGGTTTTCCGAAATGCTTTTCGATCACCGGCACCACCTTCGTAGCGAACTGTTCCATCGAGTTCATTACCGCGCTGTGCGGTACATCGCCAACGGCAAAGTAGATATTCATGTGCAGAGGCCGGTACAACTCGATTTCCTGGCAAATTCGTTCCGCCACGCTTTCCGAATCGCCGACAAGAAGGTTTTTTGTTATCTGTTCGAACGATTCCTCATTTTCGCCCGGCACTTCGGCAACCATGTAATCATCCACCAAAGTTTCTTTCCTGCTTCGCAGAGAGTTGGCGATACGTTTCTGGAACCGCGCGCCGTCGACATAGCGGTCGATGACCGATTGGTCGTCGCTAACGCAAGCAAACCGCAGCACGCCGAGCGGTATTGTCGCCGGATCCTTGCCTTCGTCGATATAGCATTGCTCGACCTGCTCGCGCTGCCGCTTAAGCTCTTCCGGACCGCCGATCCCACCGGAAATGAACGGGATGTAGCCGTCGCGCGCGCATCGCCGCTGACTGTTCGGATCCTTGCCCGCGACCCAGATCGGTGGGCGCGGCGATTGTACCGGACGCATATTGATCGCCGTCTTCAACTGTTTGTAGTATTTGCCGTCATAACTGAAATTCGGCTCGCGCAAACCCCTCTCAATCATATCCAGCATTTCATTGAACATGACCTTGTTCTGCGTCAGGTCGGCACCGAGCCGTTCGAACTCGTAATTCTGATAGCCGCTGCCGACACCAACATCGAGACGGCCGCCGGACATTGCATCAACAAGCGCGATTTCCGCGATTACGCGAGCCGGCGCATGGAGCGGCAGGATCAAAACCGCGCAGCCGACACGAATTTTTTTCGTCATCGCCGCCGCCTGCGTGCAAAGAAGCAACGGCGACGGGCACAGGCTATAGTTGGAGAAATGATGTTCGGCGAACCAGACCCGGCTGAACCCGAGTTCCTCCGCCAACCGCGTATGTTCCAATGCCTCCGTAAGAACGGTGTGCGGCGACTTGGTATGGTCGCGGTGTTGCAGCAGATTGAAAACGCCAAAATCCATAAGGAACCCCTGTTGTTGTGTCAGTAAGAGCGCGGCAGGCCCAGCACGCGCTCCGAAATATAGTTCAGAATCATCTCGCGGCTGACCGGTGCGATGCGGGCGATCATCATCTCACGCAAGTAGCGCTCGACATGGAATTCCTTGGCATAGCCCATGCCGCCATGCGTCATGATCGCGCGCTCGCAGGCGGTGAAGCCGGCCTCGCCGGCGAGATACTTAGCCGCGTTCGATTCCGCACCGCATTCCTCGCCATTGTCGTAAAGCTCGGCTGCGCGGTAGGCCATGAGGTTGGCCGCCTCGAGTTCCGCCCAGCTACGCGCCAGGGGATGCTGGATCGACTGGTTCTGACCGATCGCGCGGCCGAACACCTCGCGGTCGCCGGCATATTGCACCGCCTTGCGCAATGCCGCCCGGCCGAGCCCGACCGCTTCTGTAGCGACCAGGATACGCTCCGGGTTCAAGCCATGCAGCAGGTAGTAGAACCCCTTGCCTTCCTCGCCAATCAAATCGTCTTGCGGGATTGGCAGCCCGTCGATGAACACCGCGTTGGAATCGACCGCTTTGCGGCCCATCTTTTCGATCTCGCGGACTTCAATATAGTCCCGGTCGAAGTCGGTGTAGAACAGGCTTAATCCCTCGGCGCGCTTGCCGCTTTCATCGCGCGGCGCGGTGCGCGCCAGCAAGAGAATCTTGTTCGCGGTTTGGCCGGTCGATGTCCACATCTTGCGGCCATTCACAACGTAACTATTGCCGCTCTTTTCGGCCTTGGTCTGCAGGTTAGTGGTGTCGAGCCCGGCATCGGGCTCGGTGACGCCGAAGCAAGCGCGTTCCTCGCCACGGATCAGCGGCGGCAGCATGCGCTGTTTCTGCTCTTCCGTCCCAAACACGACGACCGGATTGAGGCCGAATATATTGAGATGGATAGCGGACGCGCCGCTGAAGCCGGCGCCGGATTCGGCAATCGCCTGCATCATGATCGAGGCTTCGGTGATGCCGAGATTTGAGCCACCAAACTCCTCTGGCATGGCGATGCCGAGCCAACCACCATCGACAAATTCTTTGACGAAATCTTCGGGAAACGTGCCCGTGCGGTCTGTTTCCAGCCAATAGTCATCGCCGAAATTGCGGCAAACCTTGTTGATCGCGTCCTGGATAGCGAGCTGATCTTCGGTAAACATCTGTTTCGTCGTCCCTTCGATTTATGCCGGCGTTTTCATGAAGGCGAATACCTGCTGGCGGTGCTCGTCCAAGCGCGGCGCATGATTGATCGAAGCCGGCCGTTCACCGTCGAGGCGCATCGGTAGACCGACATAATGCTGGTTCGCATCCTCGCCGGGTCGCAACAGACCCAACGCCGCGGTCTGTGCGTGTTCGACAACTTCTTCCACCGTCTGCACCGGCGCATTGGGTATGCCGGCAGCATTCAGGCGTTCCGACCATGCCGCGCGTGTATCGGTGGCGATAATCTCGCCGACCAGACGGCTGAGTTCCGCCTCGTTCGCCAGCCGGTCGGTGCTTTTCATAAAGCGTGGATCGTCCGCCAATTCGGGACACTTCAACGCGTCGCAAAAGCGCCGGAACTGCCCGTCTGTGCCGACGACGATCACCTGAATGCCATCCGCGGCCTGGTAGCCCCGGTTCGGCGCGACGATAGGCCCCTGCAGGCCACTGCGTGTGGGCGCCTTGCCGGACACCGCCAACTCCGCCACGGGTAGGGTAATCCAGCCGACGCTGGTCTCGAACAAGGAGGTGTCGACGACCCCGCCTTCGCCTGTCGCCAGCCGGCGGTAAAGCGCGCTGATGATGCCGATCGCCGACCACATGCCGGTGCCAAGATCGATCAGCGAGACACCGACCCTAGAGGGCGGCCTGTCGGCCTCGCCGGTGAGATCGGTAATGCCGCTGAAAGCCTGCATCAACGGATCGTAACCCGGCAATTCGCCCAGTGGTCCGTCTCCGAAGGCGCCGGCATTGCAATAGATCAAGGCCGGCTTGTCCTTACGCAGGGTTTCCGCATCGATTGAAAACCGTTTGACCGCACCCGGCCGCAAATTTTGTAAAACCACATCGGCCTGATCCACGATCAGCGTCTTGAGCCGCGCCAGATCCTCGCCGTCGGTCATATCGATCGTCACCGATAATTTGCCCATATTGACCGACTGAAAACTGGCCGAATTGCCGTCCGCCATGGTCGGATACCAGCGCCGCGCCGGATCGCCCCCATCCGGGTTTTCGACCTTGATCACCCGCGCACCCAACTCGGCCAGTATTTTGCCCGCGAAAGGGGCAGCTACACTGGTGCCCAATTCGACGACGGTAATTCCTTCAAACGGCAACGTCATTGCATGCTCCGACATCTCATTTTTGCGCACCACCATATCGATAGCCGATAGCGCGCCATCATTAGAACCCATATTTTTAGAGGAGGCGAGATTTGAACGGTTGCTTTTTATGTTAGGACCCTAATAATTAGGGTGCAAACAAAAATTCCCGCCGCCTTGCTACGCTCGATAGTCTGTCATTGTGTGTTGCATACGGGTGTTTGCTTCCTGCCAATCTCCTGGATGTAACGTATGACCAACAAGCTTACGCCGAATGCCGACCAACCGGTAGCGCCCGTCGATGCCGCCACTGTCCTGCTGGTGCGAGATTCGGCCGATGGTATCGAAACGTTCATGGTCGTCCGGCACAGCAAGATCGATTTCGCCGGGGGCGCGCTGGTCTTTCCCGGCGGCAAGGTCGATCCGGAGGACGGAGACCCCAAGTTGGAGGGGCGGCGCGGCATGAAGGGCAGTCTGCCGGCGCGGTTGATGGCGTTGCGCGTCGCGGCGATCCGAGAGACCTTCGAGGAAGCAAGCGTGATGCTGGCGCGCAAGCCGGGGAGCGCGGAACTGATCGGCCCCGACCGTCAGGCACGGCTTGTCGAGACCTATCGCGATCCGCTCTACGCCGGGGACATCACGATGACGGAAATCGTCGACGCGGAAGATCTGGAGCTGGCCTGTGATATGCTGGTGCCCTTCGCCCATTGGATCACACCGGAATCACGGCCAAAACGGTTCGACACCCACTTCTTCCTCGCCCCGGCGCCGCATAAGGTCGACGCCCAGCATGACGGGACGGAATCGGTCGACTCGATCTGGATTACGCCGGCCACGGCAATCGTCGAAGCGGAAGCCGAACGTTACTCGGTCATGTTCCCGACACGCATGAACCTCAACGTATTGGGTCAATCTGACAATATCGAAGCGGCCCTGCAGGCCGCGCGTGAGAAGACAGTCGTTACCGTGCTGCCGCGATCCGAGAAGGTCAAAGGCGGCCGTATCATGCGTATTCCGGCGGAAGCCGGCTACGGCGTATCGGAAGTGTTCGTGGATTATGCCGGCGCCACGCCTTCGTGACCAATATGCCGGACGCCATCGAATATTTTCACCCGACAGCGCCGCACCCCGGCGAAACGATTGAAGTTCGTCCCGGCATCCACTGGCTACGGATGCCGCTGCCGTTCCAGCTCGACCATATCAATCTGTGGCTGCTTGAAGACGGCGACGGCTGGACGATTGTCGATACGGGGCTTTATTCGGAAGTCACCATCGCGCTTTGGCGAGAAATTCTCTCATCCAATCTGAAGGGAAAACCTGTAACCCGGGTCCTGGTCACCCATTTTCACCCCGATCACGTCGGCATGGCGGGATGGCTTTGCGATACCCTGGATGTCAGGCTTTGGATGACCCAGACCGAATGGCTCTGGGCGCGGAGTTGGAGCCTCGACAAAGGCCCCGCCGTGTATGACGAACAGGCCGCGTTTCTTCGCACGACCGGGTGTCCGGACACCTTGCTGGCGGCGACACGGCATGACAGCCCCCGCTACCCGTCCCTGGTAAGCCCCATACCGCGGGTTTTCACACGCCTCCACGACGGCCAATCGATCGAAATTGACGGGCGGAATTGGGAGATCATTATCGGCACGGGACACGCGCCCGAGCACGCTTGTCTCTATTGCGCCGAACTCGGCTTGTTGATTTCCGGAGATCAGGTTTTGCCGAAAATTACCCCGATCGTCGCTGTCGAGATCAACCAGCCTGATGCCAACCCATTGCAAGACTTTTTGGCGACAATCGAAAAATTGCGCATGCTACCTAACGAGATCGACATCTTACCGTCGCATAATTCCCCGTTTTCCGGATTGCATGGACGTCTTGATGCGCTAAAGCGCCACCATGACAATCGTTTGGGGCAATTCCTCGAGGCCTGCACGCAATCAATGACGGCAATGGAGCTGTCCAATGCGATTTTCACAAGACCCATGGACAGCCAAAATGTCACCTTTGCCCTTGGCGAGACCGTCGCCCACTTGAATTACTTGTGCCGGCATGGCTCGATACTGCGAACAGAACGCAACGACGGCGTTTTCCTATATTCCCGCACCTGAAGACAGTGTGCCGAAAAAAGCGAGAGGGAGCCCCTTGATGAGCGATACACAAAAACCAAGCGGACCACTAACAGGCGTCAAAATCGTCGAACTGGCAGGCATCGGCCCCGCACCGTTGTGCTGCGCGCTGCTGTCCGACATGGGCGCCGACATTCTGCGCGTCGACCGCAATAGCGATCCCGGCCTTGGAATCGGGAGACCGACGAAAACCGATGTCACGCGTCGCGGAAGGAAATCGGTGTCCGTCGATTTAAAACATCCCGATGGCATCGCCACCGTGATGCGATTGATCGAAAAGGCCGACGCGATGATCGATCCGTTCCGTCCCGGCGTCACCGAGAAGCTTGGTATTGGGCCCGAGGATTGCGCCGCCCGCAACAAGCGAATCGTCTACGCACGGATGACCGGTTGGGGGCAAAGCGGATCGCTGTCCCAAGCTGCCGGGCACGATCTCAACTATCTTGCGCTGACGGGTGTCTTGAACGCAATCGGTCCGAAGGAAATGCCGGTGCCACCGCTGAACGTGGTCGCGGATATGGGCGGCGGCGCGATGTTCCTTGCCGTCGGCATCTTGGCTGGCGTTTTGGAAGCGCGGAGCTCCGGCGAAGGACAGGTCGTTGACGCGGCGATGACGGAAGGTTCCGCCTTCCTCGGCATGGGCATGTACGGCATGCTGGCCGCCGACACCTGGGTTGATGAGCGGGTGTCCAACTTCCTCGACGGCGGCGCCCATTTCTATCGCTGCTATAAGACAAAGGACGATCTGTTTGTGTCCATCGCCTCGATCGAGGCGAAATTCTACGCCATCTTGCTCGACAAGCTGGGACTCGATCCGGCCGCGTTACCGGCGCAGATGGACCGCGATACCTGGGGCGACATAGCCCAGAAATTCGAAGACCTGTTCGCGCAAAAGACCCGCGACGAATGGTGCGAAATCATGGAAGGCACCGATATCTGTTTCGCACCGGTGCTGAGCTTCGCAGAAGCACCCAGTCATCCCCACAACAAGGGGCGCGGTAGTTTTGTCGATGTCGACGGCGTGCTGCAGCCAGGACCGGCGCCGCGCTTTAGCCGTACGGTATCCAAGGTTCAATGCGCCCCTCCGACTATTGGCGATCAAACTAAGCAAGGGCTATCGGATTGGGGCTTTAGCGAGGACGAAGTGGTAACGCTTCAAGCCACCGGCGCCATTGGCTGGCAAGGCTAAACCGTACCATGGCGGAAGGCGGACAGTACGCGTTGTCCGAGGAGCAACGGCTGCTGCAGGAAACGATCCGGGCGTTCGCGCGCGATAAAGTGGCACCGCGCGCCGCGGAAATCGATGCCAAGGCCGAATATCCTCAGGATATGTTCGATCATCTGAAGGCGCTTGGGCTGTTCGCTCTACCCTTCCCGGAACGTTATGGCGGCGCGAACAGCATGCTTTCCGCCTGCATCGCGATCGAGGAACTCGGGCGGGTCTGTTACAACACCGCCTATTTGCTCATTGTACAATGGACGCCGTTCTGCGCGATCCTTTATGGCGGATCGGAGGAACAGAAGAACCGGCTCCTGCCGGGACTGGGCGCAGGTTCCCTACGGGCCGCTATTTCCGTCACGGAACCGGCGGCGGGTTCCGATGTCGCCGGCATCAAGACCCGCGCGGAGCGGCGGCCAGGCGGCTATGCCCTGACGGGCTCTAAAATATTCTGTACGAATTCCGCAATTGCCGATTTCGTTATCGTCGCCGCGAAAACCGATCCGGATAAGCGTCACGGCGGCGTCTGTCTTTTCATTGTCGACAAGGGAACACCCGGCTTCGAGGTCGGCCATAGTGAAAGCAAGCTTGGTTCACGTGGTGTCCCGTCCTCCGCATTGCACTTGGACAACGTCTTCGTTCCCAACGAAAACCGCCTGGGTAGCGAGGAAGGCGGCTTCAAACTAGTCATGGAAGCCTTCAATAAGGCACGCCCGTCGATCGGTGCGCGTGGGGTCGGCTTGGCGCAAGGTGCAATCGATCACGCCGTCGCCTATGTGCGGGACCGCGAGGCATTCGGCCAATCCGTCTCGGGTTTTCAGGGCGTGCAGTGGATGCTGGCGGATATGGCGACGCAGACCGAGGCGGCGCGTCAACTCGTCTATAAAGCGGCCGCCATGGTTGATGCCGGAGAATCTGGGTTTGCCTTGGCGCCTATCGCCTCGATGGCGAAATGTTTCGCCACCGACGTCGCTATGAAGGTCGCGACTGACGCGGTGCAACTCTTCGGTTCGGCTGGAATATCGACCGACAATCCGATTGAACGCTATTTCCGCGACGCCAAGGTTCTACAGATCGTCGAAGGTACCAATCAAATCCAACGCAATATCATCGGCAAACACGTCGTCCGCACGATGTAGCCGCCTATCTTATACGGACCCGCGGTAGTTGGCTGATCCGCACCGACGCGAGGCGCCGCTCGCGATAGAGGATGAACAACCCGCTGGCGACGACAAGCGCGATCCCGATGAAGACTTCGAGCTCGGGAATATCGCTCCAAATCAGGTACCCCAGCAACAATGCCCATGCCATCGACATATACTCCAGCGGCGCGATTGCGGTCGCTTCAGCAAAACGGAATGCCTGGGTCAGGCTGTATTGGCCAACGCCACCGATGACGCCGACACCGGCGAGCAGTGCCAAATCGGTCAGCGTCGGCGTAACCCAACCAAACGCAGCGACCATTGCCGTGCCCGCAACCGCGCCCGTGAGCGTGAAGTAAAAGGTAATCGCGGCCGCACTGTCGGTTGCGCTGAGATGGCGCACGGTAATCATTGCCAGCGCATAGAGAACAGCGCCACCGATCGCCGCCAGCGCGCCAACCTGCATCATTTCTGCGCCGGGCTCGAGGATGACCAGAACGCCCAGAAACCCAACCAATACAGCCGACCAGCGGAAGATACCGACCTTTTCACCAAGCAGGGGAATCGACAGTACGGTCATGAACAGCGGTGCGGAAAATAGGATTGCCTTGGCGTCGGCCAAATCCATC
Organism: Alphaproteobacteria bacterium; assembly: GCA_021774385.1. Taxonomy (GTDB): domain Bacteria; phylum Pseudomonadota; class Alphaproteobacteria; order UBA8366. Next base: position 6,274 of record JAJFJC010000308.1, on the reverse strand, counting down.
AAGGCAAACGCATAGAAATAACATCCCATGGCGGCGAGACCGATGATACCGCGCACAAAGTGCACAAGCGGGCGCTTGGTGCGCAGTGCCGCCAACCCACCCAACCGCGCGACGAAATAAAGGCATGGAATTAAGGCGAACACTGTTCGGAAAAAGACGATCTGATGAACCGGATAGTCGGCAACGAGCCATTTGACCATCGCATCCATGACCGAAAACAGGCAGATCCCCGCCAGCATATGAGTAGCGCCACGCGCGTTTTGCACGGCGGTTGTGGATAGTATCGCTGCCATGACGGCATTCCTTCTTGATCAGCGTTCGCGTGTACAGGCGCTGATGTGTCGCTCTAACGCGTTTCGACGGCGCGAAGGAATGCGCTTGTTCGATGCCGCTGACCAATGCCATTTTTGCAATACAGGTCAGCAATTCTGACATATATGCCCGCAAAGTATTTTCCGCTAAAAGATCGAAGGCGAAGCGGAGTTTTTATTCGGCCGCAGCCGTTTCCATCGTCAACAGACAATCATCGTCGAGGCTTTGCAAGGGTGTGAAGTCCCGGTGCGCAATCCATTCCGCCCTTTTGTACTGCCGAATATGATTGTCGACATGGCAAAGACTCAAATACACGATCGTCCGGTCGAACGGCGACATGTTGGACGGGCTGCCGTGCACTAGATTGCTGTGGAACATCACGACCGACCCCGCCTTACCCTTTGGTGCAATGAGACCACCTTCATCGACCAATCGCGCAATCGTCTCGTCATCAATTGTCCATAGTGGATAGCTCGTCGTTTTCAAATCGTGACCGGCTTCGATGACGCCACCCTTGTGGCTGCGCGGAATGAACATCAATGCGCCGTTAAACTCGGTGACGTCTTCGAGGAAGAGGGCGATGTTCATGGCCCGGGGTTCGGGCATCTGATCGTCGCGCGACCACGTGCCGTAATCCTGATGCCATTGCCAAACATCGCCATTGAAGGCTGCCTTCGCATTGACCTTGAATTGATGCATGTAGACGTCGCCGTCGAGAATTTTCCGCACCGGTTCCAGCAAGCGAGGATGGCGGCCGAGGCGGCGGAAGGCCTCGTTATAATTCTGTGCCGCGAAGGCTGTACGAGCCGTCTTGCCGTCCGATTCGCGGAATACTTCCTCGCGGTCCATAGCAAAGATGCGGTGCGCCTCGCGGTTGAGCACCGAGACCTCCGCCGCCGAAAACAGATCGGGCAAATACAAATATCCCTCGCGATTGAACTGTTCCAACTGCTGATCGGTGAGTGTCATTGTCGTATTCCTAGCCGAGGTCTTCATCGAGAGTGGATTAAATCACTAAGTTGCCTGGCCGTCACGGTCCGGGATTTAGTTTTTCTTCGCCGGCTCGACCATCTTGTAGCCAAGCCGTTTCCGCGGTTGGCAGAAGCTCCCGCAACCGCGCGTCGTAAACAGCCATGTCCTCGGCGCTTAGAACGCCTTGCCACTGGTTGCCCGTGCCCCTGTTGAAGAAACGGCCTTCGTCTTTCCAGCGCCCCTGGCCGGCACCGGGCACGAACTGAGCCGCATTCTTTTTCATATTCTCGAAGCTTGCCGCTTTTGCCATTTCCGCAATCGCCGCTGCCGGATGTACGGTTCCCAGTATTTCGGAGAACCGTTCCACATTCCCACGAAGGTCGCGTTTCATGTCGCCATAATGGAACATGTGCAGATTTGGCAGATGCGCGAACTTCTTAAACGTTTCGTAGTGGTGGACGATTGAGACAAGGGAGAAATTGTCTTCATCACCTTCCAAATAGGGCTTTCGCGTCCAATGTCTAAATCCCTCGCCAATATCCTTGGTCGCGCGATGCGCGTTCTTTCCATTTTGCTGGTTGGTGGCGTGATTTCGCGCCGAGAAATAAACGTCCCGCGGATCGCGATAGATCGCCAGATACGTGCAGTTCGGGAAATATGGAATACCATCCAGCGGCGTGTGAGTTTTTATAAGCCGCTTGTGCGTCTGCGCCTCCAGCATGCCCATCATTTCATCCCAGGGAAAATGCCTGGCGTCGAGCCAAGGCGAGATAACACCCGGTTTGACCTCACTGTCGGCATGTCCAAAAATCAACAATGCGCAGATTGCCTGTGTCCAGGTCGTGCCGCATTTTGGCGGCGTACAGATGAAAACATCGCCATCCCGGGGCTCGAATTTATCCCACCGCGATGCGTCTATAACCGGAGAATTGTAGTAAATTATCCGCTTTGGAAGCGCCATATTCATCCCGTCATTCACTCTCTTGATCGAATGCCGCATGCGCCGCCATCAAATTTCCGCACGGCGCGGCCATTGAATCGCCACTTCCCAGCAAGGCATCCACCACGTTCTTCTGATCTTGCGCCGGCCGGTTCTGGCTGAGTTTAAACTTCCCCTCAATCCGCGAAATTGGGATGCGAAAATTCACGATCGACCGGATCATGCCGTCAACAAACTCACGGTTCCGGTCCTCCAATCGCCAGGGTTCGGCGAAACCTGACTCAAGGGTATCGACAAGTTTCTTTTGATCGGCATAGGCTGCCGCCGCGTCGTCAACGATTTCAGGTACGCCATAGACATGCACCGCGGTATAATTCCAGGTCGGGACCGCCTTCTCTTCATCAGCATACAAAGACGGTGAAATATAGGCATGAGGCCCTTGGAAAACGCACAGCACTTCGTCGTCATCCGCGAATCCCCGCCAATGCGGATTGGCGCGCGCCATGTGCGCCACGAGCGCATCGCCTTCTAACAGGAACGGCAAATGCGACACAAAGGGAGACCCGTCCACTTGGCTCACCAACAGACCGAAACTATTGCCGCGAATAACGTCGTACAACGTCTCGCGATCCTCGACTTTAAATTGTTCGGGTAGATACATAGCGATGCTCTCCTCAACGAAATTTACCGCATCTGCGTGGTGAAGATACCAACCTGCACAGAAAAAGGGGCCGCAACCGCGACCCCTTTGACATATGTTCGCGCGAATCTCGGATGTTGTCAGACTTGGCGCTCGACCAACAGTTTCTTGATCTCGGCAATGGCTTGAGCGGGATTGAGACCCTTCGGACAAGTCTTCGAGCAATTCATGATGGTGTGGCAGCGGAAAAGCCGAAACGGGTCCTCAAGATCGTCGAGCCGTTCACCTGTATGTTCGTCACGGCTATCGACGATCCAACGATAGGCCTGCAACAAGATCGCCGGCCCGAGATAACGGTCTTCATTCCACCAATAGCTGGGGCAACTCGTCGCGCAGGAGAAGCAGAGGATGCATTCATAAAGCCCATCCAGCTTCTTGCGCTCTTCCGGCGATTGCAAGCGTTCGCGATCGGGCGGCGGCGGTGACTCGGTCTTCATCCAAGGTTGGACCGAAGCGAGCTGTGCGTAGGCATTGTTCAGGTCCGGCACCAAATCCTTCACCACCGACATGTGGGGCAAAGGATATATTTTCACATCGCCTTTGGCATCATCGATGTATTTCGTACATGCGAGTGTGTTGGTCCCATCGATATTCATCGCACAGGAACCGCAAATACCTTCACGGCAAGAACGGCGAAAGGTGAGGGTCTGATCTACTTCATTCTTGATTTTGATTAGCGCATCGAGAACCATCGGACCGCAATCGTCCATGTCTATCGTATAGGTGTCGACCTTTGGATTTTCCCCATCGTCCGGATTCCATCGATAGATCTTAAATGTCTTCGTATTGCTGGCACCTTGAGGTGCGGGCCATGATTTACCCGTGCCAACTCGTGAATTCTTGGGGAGATTGAATTCGACCATAATTGCCCCTTTTTATTCCTCTGCCGTATTCGGCAATGTGTACGAGATCATTTCGCCTAGTAGACCCGCGCCTTGGGTGGGAAGGGTTGAATCTCGTTGGTCAATGTTTCCATATGAACCGGGCGGTAATCGATTTTGACGTTGTAGTCCTCATCGATCCACGCAATCGTATGCTTCATCCAGTTCTCATCGTCGCGGTCCGGCATATCATCACGGGCATGCGCGCCGCGCGATTCGTCACGGTTCGCGGCCGAACTCATGGTAACCGCCGCTTGTTCGACAAGATTCTCGAACTCCAACGTTTCAACCAAATCGGAATTCCACACCATTGATCTGTCGCTGACCCTGATATTCGCCACGCCGTCGGTTACATCTTTCATCTTGGCGACGCCCTCATCCATGATTTCCTGGGTCCGGAAAACGGCGCAGTTATTCTGCATCACGAGTTGCATTTGCAAGCGCAACTCCGAGGTGGGCGTATCGCCATCGGCGTGACGCAGTTTGTCGAAACGATCCAAGGCGTATTCACCAGCGTCCGCGGGAAGCGGCCGATGCGATTCGTTGGGATCAACAATGTCACCGCAATGGTTGGCCGCCGCGCGGCCAAATACCACAAGATCGAGCAGTGAGTTTGAACCGAGCCGGTTTGCGCCATGAACGGAAACGCATGCCGCTTCCCCGACCGCCATCAGGCCGGGTACCGGGCTGTCCGGGTTACCGTCCTTGAGGGTCAAGGCTTGACCCTTATAGTTCGTGGGAATACCGCCCATGTTGTAATGGCACGTCGGAATCACGGGAATTGGTTCCGTCGTCACATCGACACCGGCAAAGATTTGCGCGGTTTCCGCGATCCCTGGCAAGCGTTCCTCAATCAAAGCCGAATCGAGATGCTCAAGGTGCAGATATATGTGATCTTTCTTTTCGCCGACGCCGCGCCCTTCACGGATCTCCATCGTCATCGAGCGGCTGACCACGTCGCGGCTTGCTAAATCCTTGGCGGAGGGCGCATAGCGCTCCATGAACCGCTCACCCTCGCTATTCGTGAGATAGCCACCTTCGCCTCGCGATCCTTCGGTAATCAAGCAACCGGAGCCGTAAATTCCCGTCGGATGAAACTGCACGAACTCCATATCCTGCATTGGAAGCCCGGCCCGAAAGACCATGCCGGCGCCATCGCCGGTGCAGGTATGCGCGGAGGTCGCCGAAAAATAGATTCTGCCACCACCGCCCGTCGCCATAATGACCTGCTTGGCACGGAAACGGTGGATCGTTCCATCATCAAGGTTCCACGCCATGACGCCACGGCACTCACCGTCTTCCATGATCAGGTCGAGTGCGAAATATTCGATGTAGAACTCCGCCTCATGCTTCAGCGACTGCTGATAGAGCGTATGCAGCATCGCGTGTCCGGTACGATCAGCCGCGGCGCAGGTTCGTTGCGCCTGAACGCCTTCGCCGAATTCCGTCGTCATGCCGCCGAACGCACGTTGGTAGATCTTGCCATCGGGCGTACGGCTGAATGGCACGCCGTAGTGCTCCAGCTCGACAATCGCTGGCACCGCCTCGCGGCACATATATTCGATTGCGTCCTGATCGCCGAGCCAATCGGACCCCTTGACGGTGTCGTACATATGCCAGCGCCAATCGTCAGGACCCATATTGCCCAACGCGGCGGAAACCCCGCCTTGCGCGGCCACTGTGTGGCTCCGAGTAGGGAAAACCTTCGTAATACAAGCCGTCTTGAGCCCGCGCTCCGCGAGACCAAATGTTGCGCGTAGGCCCGCGCCGCCGGCGCCTACGACGACGACGTCGTAGGTATGATCGATAATCGGATATGCCTGACCCATCGCCTCTTATCCTCCAAACGCAACTTTAAGCACAGCAAACGCAGCCCCTACCGCGAGCAGCAGGCTCCCACCCTTCATAATCATCAACGAGACGATCTTTACGCCCTCGCCATGAATATAATCCTCGATCACGACCTGCAGGCCGAGCTGCATATGATGGAACGTGGCGACGATCAGTACCAACATCAACACGGCGGTCGTAGGCGATTGCAGCCACGCCACCGCGGTTGCGTAATTCGCGCCCGCTAGTGCAATCACGGAATATACAAACCAAAGCGTCAAGGGGATCAAAGCAACAGCCGTTACGCGTTGCATCCAGAAATGATGGGTACCGCTCTTCGCGGAACCGAGTCCGCGAACGCGTCCGAGAGGAGACCGTAAGCTCATCACATTCCTCCCATCGACGAATAGCCGGCAATCCATGCTAGCACGGTCAAAACAATCGATGCCGCAAAAACCAAATATCCGGAATTGCGCGCCGTATCGAGCTCGAAACCGCGCCCCGTATCCCAAACGAGATGCCGTATGCCATTACATAGGTGATAGAACAGAGCCCATGTCCAGCCCAGCAGACATAATCTGCCGATCCAATGCGCGATAACATTTTGAACGAGGTCGAAGGCGGCGGCGCCATCCGATA
>JAJFJC010000307.1 GCA_021774385.1 Alphaproteobacteria bacterium | reverse complement strand
TCTTTGATTCAGTGTGCGATCAATTAACATTCGCGGATCGAATATCATATTGCCGCGCTAAGGCAGACCCCGACGGGTCATTTTTTGGAAGTTGTCCCGCTTACGACTCGTCGTTTTCGGATAGCGGCGACCCTTATGAGGTGCGGTTGGTGCCACCTATATCGCATTTGTTACGTCGACTTCTACGGTCTCTGCAGGCGTAAGGTACAAAAAGATCGAGGTTTTGGTGCCCCCGGGGAGACTCGAACTCCCACTTCCGTGAAGAAAACAGATTTTGAGTCTGCCGCGTCTACCAATTCCGCCACAGGGGCGCGCGTTTGCGCTGGCGTCATAATAGTCGGGCGGAACGATGGGTCAATCCGCTTGCGATACTGTTCGTGGGTTATCTAGTTCGCTATAAGCGCAACCATGAACGATGGTCCGCGCACGCCTTTTTCCGATGACAGCCGATCCGCGATCCGGCGTGCGGCCAGTCTACGCGCGGCTGGAGACAGGGCGGGCGCGGCGGCGGTTTATCGCGACCTTACGAAAACCCACCCCCGTGAGGCGGGATTGTGGGCCTTGCTTGGCGACGTTCTACGAGACATGGGAGACCCCGCTGGCGGCGCGGTTGCCTTGCAAACGGCATCGGCTCTTTTGCCAAACGACCATGATATCGCCGTCGAATGGGCCCTGGCTGAACTCGAAGCCGGCAATGCCAAGGCAGCGCTTGCGATCTTAGGGAAAAGAGAGCATGCAATGTCGAATTCGGCGCGGGGGCAATCGGTCCTTGCGGATGCGTATCGCGGCGCCGGGCACTTTGGAGACGCGATCAAGGCCTACCGGCGCCTCTTGGCGCTCACGCCGGATAACATCAATGCTCGGATCAGCCTCGGCGTCTGCATGCAGGAAACGGGTGACCTCGACAACGCCATCGATCTCTATGAAACCGCACTTAAATCAAACCCGGATGCCGTGGATGCCCTGACCAATCTGGGCCTGGCGATTTCGACTCAAGGCCACGATGACAAAGCCCTCCCATTCTTGCAGCGCGCGGCGCAACTGGATCCGCACGACCCGGCAACGCATTACAATTTGGGCACAGTGCTCCAAAAGCTTGAACGGACGGATGCCGCTATACGGTGCTTCGAACGCGCGATCGCCATAGCGCCGCAAGAGGCAAAGGCGTGGAGTAATCTCGGGAACGCGCGGCAGGACCAGTTACAGCTTGAAGCCGCCATCACCGCGCATAATAAGGCGGCCGCATTGGCTCCAGACGATGCGGGCATACAGTGGAATAGGTCAATGACGCTTCTGCTGTCGGGTGACCTAAAAGCCGGTTTCACCGCTTACGAATGGCGTCGACGCACGGCGACCCATGCCCCGCCCTCGCACGGTTCACCGCGATGGGACGGAAAAGATCCCAACGGTCTTCGGTTGCTTTTGATCGCTGAACAAGGCTTCGGAGATGCTATCCAATTCGTCCGTTACGCCCCGCTACTGCATCGGCGCGGGGCGGAGGTCATTATCCAATGTCATCCCAAACTGGTCGCGTTGTTCGCCACGCTGGACGGCGCGCCAACGGTTTTGCCAAGCGGGTCTACCATCCCGCGCGTGGACGCGCATGTTCCCTTGATGAGCCTTCCCTATCTGTTTGAAACAACGATCGAATCCGTACCTGATGCTGTCCCGTACTTGCACGCGCCATCCGGTGCGGTGTTGCCGCCCCCGCATCAAGGGCAGTGCAGCATCGGCCTGTGTTGGACCGGCAACCCAGAGCATCCGGACAATGCACAACGGTCTTGTCCGATCGAAATGTTCGATCCCTTGTTTTCGCGTGACGACGTAATGTGGCGCAGCTTGCAGTTTGGCCCCGCCGCGGTAGCGGCGGCGGGATACATTTCCAACGATCCCGCCTGGGCCGCGTGCCTTGATGGGTTCGCCAGCACGGCGGCGGCGCTGCGGTCACTGGACCTCATCATCACGGTCGACACCGCGACCGCCCATCTTGCCGGTGCGCTGGGCCTTCCTGTCTGGCTTTTGTTAAAATTCGCGCCGGACTGGCGCTGGATGACCGGACGTGGTGATACGCCATGGTATCCTTCGATGCGGCTTTTCCGGCAGCAATCCCCCGGCGATTGGCCTGGTGTCATCGCGAACGTCAAATCAACCCTTAAAAGGGAACTGAACATCTGATGCTGCGTCGCCTCTACGACTGGACCATGGGGCTCGCGTCCCATCCTTACGCCATGCTTTGGCTCGCCGCGATTGCCTTCGTGGAAAGCTCGGTTTTTCCCCTACCTCCCGATATCCTGATCATTCCGATGGTCTTGGCCGCGCCAACGCAAGCGTGGCGAATTGTTGCCGTCGCGACGATTGCGTCGGTATTGGGCGGTCTCGCGGGATACGCGATTGGGTTCTTTTTGTTCGAAACGATTGGACGCGTGATATTCGAGTTCTACGGCTATCTCGAAAAATTCGCGCGCTTTCAGAACTGGTATCACGAATGGGGTGGCTGGATTGTCTTCGCCGGCGGTTTCAGCCCGATCCCATACAAGGTCATTACGATCGCCAGCGGATCGGTGCAACTCGACCTTTGGACCTTCACGATGGTTTCGGTGATTAGCCGTGCCGGGCGCTTTCTTATCGTCGCGGCGTTATTGTGGAAATTCGGCGCGCCCATTCGGGCCTTCATCGAACGTTGGTTGGGACCTCTCACTCTTTTGTTCGTCGTTTTCTTGGTGCTCGGCTTCGTCGTGCTAAAGTATTTAGTATAGGCAAACAAAAATATGATCGACCGTCCCCTCACGATACCTTTGATATTGCTTTTGGCGAGCGTCGCCACGTTGGGCGGCGCGTACGCGTTCCAATATATCGGCGGGTTGCAGCCTTGCACGCTATGCCTCTATCAGCGCTGGCCCTGGTGGATCGCCGGTGGGTTTGCCATTGCCGCGCTTCTGATGATCCGCGACCGCCGCGCCACACGCGCATTAGCCGGTTTCGGCGCATTAGCCGTTCTGGCCGGGATGGGCATCGCCATTTACCATGCCGGGGTCGAGCAGCATTGGTGGGCGGGACCATCGGCGTGCAGCGGCACCGCCGCGGCACCGCAAACACTCGACGCCTTGCGGGCGCAAATCCTTGCCGCGCCCGTTGTGCGGTGCGACGATATCCCTTGGTCTCTGTTCGGTATCTCGATGGCGGGCTATAATGCGCTGATATCCTTGGCGACAGGCTTCGGCATTTTTAGCCTCCTACGGCGGAACAGGCGCACCGCATGAATAATTCGCAACCCGATGGACCAGCCTATCTTCCCGGCGACCCGGATCCGGCGGAACGGATAGCGCGCATCATTCGGGTTGACCAAGCAGGTGAATTTGGCGCGGTCCGGATATACGCGGGTCAGCGCGCAATCCTTCCTCAGGGACCTACCGCGGACGCCGTAAAGGAAATGGCGGTGCAGGAACAACAGCACCTTGAAACCTTTAATCGGCAAGTCGCGGCCCGGCAGGTTCGTCCCACGGTGCTTGGCCCGCTTTGGCACGTCGCTGGATTTGCACTCGGCGCATCGACGGCCTTGCTTGGCGAAAAGGCGGCGATGGCCTGCACCGTTGCGGTGGAAGAAGTCATCGATACGCATTACGCCGATCAATTGGAATTACTCGACGAAAACGAACCGGAACTTCGCGAGATCATTACGAAGTTCCGAGACGATGAATTGGAGCACCGTGATACCGCCCTTGAACAGGGCGCCGAGGATGCGCCGGCCTATCCCCTACTTTCGGCCACGATCAAGTCAGTATCCCGCTTCGCCATATGGCTATCCGAAAGATTTTAGAGCGGATCCAGCTCCGCGTCCCAATACAGAAAATCGCGCCAGCTGTCGTGCAGGAAATTTGGCGGAAACTGACGGCCATTTTCTTGCAATTCGAACGACGACGGCCGCGCCGGCACGCGTTTGGGCCGCATGTCCGCCTGTACTGGCATCCGTCCTCCCTTACGCAAATTACACGGTGCGCAGGCCGCCACGACATTTTCCCAAGTCGTCCGGCCACCGCGCGAGCGCGGAACCACGTGGTCGAACGTCAGTTCGTGCGACGGCAGGGCCGCACCGCAATATTGGCAGGCGAAGCGATCGCGCAGGAAAACATTAAATCGCGTGAAGGCGGGCATCCGTATGGCGGCGACGTATTCTTTTAAGGAAATGACACTCGGCAGACGAAGCGCGAAAGAGGGTGAGTGAACAACCTGTTCGTATTCCGACACGACATTAACACGGTCGGTTACGACGGCCTTTACCGAATCGTGCCAAGACCATAGGGACAACGGGAAGTAGCTGAGCGGCCGAAAATCGGCGTTCAGGACCAGAGCCGGCCAATCATTCGTTGCGACGGACATGTGATACTTCCAACCTCAACGTCGCAAAATTGATATCCGAATTGACCTGATTGCACAAGATGTTGTGGTCGGCTCGAAGAATTGATCCTGACAGGCCAGGAAGAAGATTGCCTGATTTGGTTTAATTGAGTCTGGTCGCCGGCAAGGACCAATAGAACATGATGAAAATGATGATGGCGCCCAGGATATAACCGCCCAGCGTCGTCCAGATATTCATCCGATCCGGCATCGGGTCATTCGGGTCTTCGACATTCATGGTTCATATCCTCGGTTGTTGTCGTGAGTATCTCCCTAACCGCTGGGACGGTCAACCGGGCGATTTGGCCATACATCACCAATATCGCCCGGTCCTTGGAGGTTGGTCCTTGAAGGAACGTGCCCCGGCACCGCGAGATTATTTGTGTTTATGCTCCATTTTTTTATTCATATGACCCTTCATGCCGGGTTTCATCTGGACGTGCGCTTGAACGGTCACCTTACCCGCCTTTTTGAAGGTCAAGATGAGCGGAACACTTTCACCTTTCTTGATTGGTGTATCGAGGCGCATCAGCATGATGTGATATCCGCCTGGTTTCAGCGCTACCTCGCCATGCGCGGGTACCGGGATGCCGTCCTTTACGTGGCGCATCCGGACGATGTCCTTGTCATAAATACGGGTGTGCAATTGCGCTTTGTCCGCGCGCGGTGTCGCCACGGCGACAAGAGTATCGGCAACGCCGCCGGTGTTCATAATTGTCATATAAGCCGCGCTGTTTCCCTTCTTCCCGATCGAGGGGCGCGCCCAAGGGGTTTCGATTTTCAGGGCACCGACGTTGTATTCCTCGGCGGTCGCGATATTCCCCATGGTCGTAGAGAGGGCCACGACAAGGATGAATTTTTTCCATGTATCCATGATAACTTTCCTGTTCGGCAACCGCCGCCATGGGTTGAAGACGGGCCGGAAATTTTAACAAATTTTGTGGGGACGCTTTGTACGGATGTTCATCCGTCTCGCAGCGCACTTTGCTTCTTACGCTGGCCTTTAGCGCGGCGGGGCGCGACTCTGTCGCGCCTGTGGCATACGGTCGGTGTGTTGGTTATTCCGATGGAAGCGTGGGGTCGTACGAACCGGCGGCACGGTAAAATCGACGGCTGGGCGGAAGGAAAGCGCCACCAGGCAATTGGAAGCGGATAGGCAGACGGGGCATTCCGTCACGGTCTTACTTGCTGGCGGTTCGACCGGGTTGTTTTCGGCGTCGAGAAATATCTGTTTGTAACCGTGCCCGGTGCAAATCGAAATGACGCGTAACGTATCATCGCCGGAGGCGATAAACGCCGCGACTGCATTCGGCGCGAGGAGAGACTGCAAAATCAAGGCGAATGCCGTGATAGTGGTCACAATTCGACGTCGATGTTTCCGACTTCTAAGCATTCTTCCGCACGTTCGGTTCCGGGGCATTGCCGCCGAGAAAAATTCGTTCGAGACCATAACATTCGACGTTGCCGCGGCAAGATCAAACCGCCATTTTGGGTCGATTGGCCGCAATGGACCCGATGTGGCGGCCGCGCACCATTTTCATTTTGGCCTAGACCGACTAGAAAGGGTTAACCGCAAGAAAGGGTGATCCAGACATGATTCATGAACTTCGTATCTATCACTGCGTTTCCGGCCGGCTGCCGGCGTTGTTGAAGCGCTTCGACACCATCACGCTGAAGCTGTGGGAAAAGCACGGTATTCGTCAGGCGGGTTTCTGGACGGTTGCGATCGGCGACTCGAACCAAGATCTCTATTATCTGTTGGAATGGGAATCCCTGGCGGAGCGTGACGAGAAGTGGGGCGCTTTCCAGAATGATTCGGAATGGCATAGCAAACGTGCGGAAACCGAGAAAGACGGCGCGATCGTTGCCTCGGTGAACAATCAGATTTTGCAGCCGACAAGTTTCTCGGCCGTTAAATAGGGACGGAAGCGATGTCGGTGTCTGAGAATCCGGTAATAGCACGCATGGCGGCGGGAGAGGTCGCCCTTGGCATGAATGTCCGCATGTCGCGGTCGGGGGATATCGCGCGGATCGCGAAATCCTCCGGGCACGATTTCCTGTTCATCGATATGCAGCATTCCTTATTCGATATCGAGACGGTTGGACATATCGCCAATACCGCGCTCGGATGTGGCGTGGCGCCCTTGGTCCGGGTGCGCGGTTGCGACGATCCGAACACGGCCCTGCTGCTGGATAACGGCGTCACGGGAATTGTATTTCCCGACGTCAACACCGCTGATGACGCGCGGCGTGGTGTGGCACGCGCTAAATTTCCACCAATCGGCAAAAGGTCGGCGGGAGGCGGTTACCCAAACTTCGACTACGAAGCGATCCCCGCCGGCGAAGCGGTATCGCGGATTAACGCGCTGACACTGGTTGCGTGTATGATCGAAACCCGCGAGGGGTTGGAGAATGTCGAGGCCATCGCCGCCGTGGACGGTGTCGATGTCGTTCATATCGGTAGCAACGATCTGCTCCTCGATATGGGTAAACCTGGCCAGTTTGGCGATCCCGATCATATCGCAGCCGTGGACCGCGTCATTGCCGCCTGTGCTCGGCACGGAAAAGTTGCCGGTCTTGGCGGCGAACGCGATTTGGCGCGTCAGATCGATTTTATCCGCAAGGGCGTGAAATTCGTCACCACGCAAACCGACCTGAAGTTCCTCCAGGCGGCGGCCACCAACCACACGAATGCGCTGCGTGAGGCGCTCGCAAGCGGGACGTAATGTCGGCGATTTCGATTCATCCGACCGATGCGGCGCTCGGCGCGATCATCGAAGGCGTGGATTTGAGCCGCGTGCCCAATGCCGGGACAATCGACACAATCGAATCCGCGTTGGAAAAGCATGGTGTGCTGATCTTCCCCGATCAGCGGATTTCACCCGCCGAACAAGTCGCGTTTTCGAGGGCCCTGGGGCCATTGGAAGCGACCGCGAACATTGATGCACGGTTGAACGGTCAGCCGGAAATCTTCGTTATTGGCAATACGGGCGTGCGTCCGGTTAGTTTCGCGCCGCAACATGGCAGTGAAGATCTGGAATGGCATACGGACCATATCCATAAGCCCGTTCCGGCGCGCGCTTCCTTGCTATACGGCAAGGAAATTCCCGACACAGGTGGCGATACGCTGTTTGCATGCCTGTATTCGGCGTACGACGCCCTATCACCGGCGGACAAATCGAAATACGAAACGCTCGAAGCCGTTCATTCCATCGAAGGGCTGCGCGCCTATCTGCATAAACAAGCCGGCGAAAAGGGATACGAGCCCGGGCGGCAAGAAGCGATGCCCGAATGTGTGAAGTGGCCCCTGGTACGGCGGCATCCGACGACAGGCCGCCGCGGATTATATTTTGGTGCCAAGGTGACGGTCGGAATCACTGGTTGGCCGCGCGAGGAAGGCTTGCGTTTCATATCAGAGCTAACGGAACACACGACGCAGCCGGCGTTCGTCTATCGTCATGTCTGGCGTAAGAATGATGCTGTTTTGTGGGATAACCGACGGGTTTTGCACGCGGCAACGCCATTCGACATGTCTCGCCAGCGGCGGCTTATGCACCGCACGACGCTACGGGAAACCACACCGATCGCGTAGACCAAACGAAGGCAAATCAAGAAAAAAGAAGCTTGTGTTAGTCGGACGCTTCCTTTTGCGCTTCGTCCTTGGCCGCCATGCGCGCTTTTAGTTCCTCCGGCGTTAACCGGACAATATCGGCGTTTTGGTGGCTGAAGATATCGTAGGGTTGAGTTTCCAGATCTTCGAGGACCGTACGGCCCGCGAGGACATCCTCTTTCCATGCTGCATGCTCGTCTTCCTTGGCATGGAATTCCGGCATGACCTCTTCGGCAAACATCTTCAGGCTGCTGCAGATATCTTCGTGACTCGTCTTACCGGCCTGGTTGAGCAGGATGACCTGGTCGACATGGGCATCTTGGAATTGATGCAACTTCTCGCGGATCGTCTTGGGCGAGCCGATCAACGCGCCCTTGAAGGCTTCCTGCGCTTTTTCGCCATGCCGCCAGTCCTGGAATTCTTCCCATAAATTGCCTTCACCCGGCGCGTCGACGCCTTTGCGGCCGTAGTAGGACAGCGCGAAGATGAAGAACGTCCAGCCGGATGCCTTCTCGTAGGCTTCCTCGTCGGTTTCGGCGCACATGAAGCCCGATACCATGGCGATGTTCGGGTTGGCGGGATAGTCGGTCAGACGCTTGGGATGGTTCAGCAGGTTGTTGTAGTACTTATTGACCCAGGCTTTTGCGGCGTCCGGCGAGACGAAGGTGAAGCCGAGCGCGCCCATGCCCCATTCACCGGCCTGTCCGATGGTCTTGATGTTCGAGCAGGCGACCCACAACGGCGGGTGGGGTTTCTGGTAGGGCTTGGGGATGACGTTACGAGCGGGGAAGTCGTGATACTCGCCATGGAACTCCCAGCTTTCCTTCGTGAACATCGGAATGATTGCCTTAACGGCTTCTTCCCAGCGGTCGCGCTTGGTCCGCACTTGGGTGCCGAATGGATGTAGTTCCGCTGGTCCCGCGCCCTCGCCCATGCCGAGTTCGACCCGGCCCTTGGACAGTAGGTCCAAGGTCGCGACTCGCTCCGCGACGCGGTGCGGCTGGTTGGTTGGAAGCTGGATGACACCATGCCCGAGACGGATGTTCTTCGTCCGCTGGCTGGCCGCGCCCAGAAAAACCTCTGGTGCGGAAGAATGCGAATATTCCTCCAGGAAATGGTGCTCGACTTCCCAGGCATAGTCGTAGCCGAGTTGGTCGGCCATCTCGATTTGCGTCAGCGAATTCTGAAGCAGTTCGTATTCCGAGTTTTCCTGCCAGGGGCGAGGCAATTGGTGTTCGTAGAAAATTCCGAATTTCATATCGGTGATACTCTGTACGGGTTGCGGGGCGGGCGGCCTAGAACGGTGCGTCACCCTTGATCATGATCTTGTGCATGCGCCGCTGGTAGCCGTTGTAGTCGTTGATGGCGAAATGCTGGCAGCAGCGGTTGTCCCAAAACGCCATGGCGTTTTCCGTCCAGTGGAAGCGGCAGGTGAATTCCGGCCGGGTCGCATGCGCTTTCAGATAGTCGAGCAACGGCGTGCTTTCTTCCTCGGTCCAGCCATCGAACTTTTCCGTGTGGCCGCCGATATAGAGCAGTTTTCGGCCGGTTTCCGGGTGAGTCCGGATAACCGGATGGGTGGAGATTGTCTGCGCTTCACCGGGATTGATCTGAGGCATGTGGATTGTGCCTTCTTGTACCCGTTCCATGCGTGTCTTGCCCGAGGGATGGTTGCGGCTGTCGCCGTTATGGATGGCCTTGAGGCCTTGCAGTGATGCTTTCATCCCTTCCGAAAGCGTTTCATAGGCGAGATACATGTTCGAGAACATCGTATCGCCGCGCCCTTCCGGTATTTCGCGGCTGTACAGCATCGTCGCCTTGGCTGGCACCGGCGTATACATTTGGTCGGAATGCCAGCGTCCGCCCGCGTTCGATTCCATGTCCGGCGTCTTCAGCAATTCCGTGATTTCCGGATAATCGTCCATCGCCTTGTTGAACAGGTGAAGGTGAATTTCACCGAAGCGCCGTGCAAACGCGACCTGTTGCGCGGGCGAAATACTTTGGCCTCGAAAGAAGATCAGGTTGTTTTCCAGCCAGGCGCGGTAAATTTCATCCTGGGTTTCCGCGTCGACGCCTTTGGCAATGTCGACACCTTCGATCTCGGCGCCCAAGGCGCCGGCAATCGGTTTTACGACAATTCGCTTGTAGGAAAGGTCCGTGGATAATTGGGTGGCGGTCTCGGCCATGAATTCTCTCCAATCGTATGTCGTCCGGTGTTCGTACGGTTCTCCGCACCGTATAGTATTGCCCATTAGACGGTTTATCGCTAGCGCACGGCGTGGCCTGCGGCGAAAAAGCGCAAGTTTCCACGACGTTGCGGTGTTTGGAATATTGACCCGAGCGCCTGCTGACCCTATTTGCGGGCTTACGTTGCTCACCTCGAACACGATGGATCGTAAGCCATGTCGCTTAGAAAACGGGTCGTGGCGTTTATCGAAAACGCCAAGGTTCAAAGCTTTATCATTATCCTGATTGTACTCAACGCGGTCACGTTGGGTTTGGAAACCGCGCCAGGCCTGGTCGAAGGGCGAGAGGGGCTATTTCTGGCCTTCGATACTTTTGTATTGAGCGTATTCGTCATCGAAATCGCCACAAAAATGTTTGGCCGTGGCCTCGGGTTCTTTAAGGACGGCTGGAATATCTTCGACCTCATCGTTGTTGGGATCGCGTTGTTGCCCGCGTCGGGACCACTGGCGGTGTTGCGCGCGTTGCGCGTTTTGCGGGTTTTACGGTTGATGTCCGTGGTACCGCAAATGCGGGTCGTTATTCAGGCGCTGGTTACCGCGATCCCCGGCATGATTTCGATCGTCGGGCTAATTGCTTTAATTTTCTACGTCGCTGCGGTGTTGGCGACAAATTTCTACGGTGCGGCCTTTGACGAATGGTTCGGCAGCATCGGCGCATCGATGTATTCCTTGTTCCAGATCATGACTCTGGAAAGTTGGTCTATGGGCATCGTCCGCCCCGTGATGAAGGAGTTTCCACTCGCTTGGGCCTTCTTCGTCCCCTTCATCCTGGTGACGAGCTTCGCCGTAATCAACTTGTTCATCGGGGTCATCGTCGATGCGATGCAGAGTCAGCACCGCCAGGAAGCCGAGGAGATCGAACGCCATATGGACGCAGAAACCAGCGAGTTGCGGTTGGAAATCAGTGGGCTTCGGGAGGAGATTTCGGCGTTGAGCGCCATGCTCCGGGATGGTCGTTCGAAATGAACGGTTTGGAGGGTTCCTCCGCGGTGATTAAGCTGGTTTAGGAAAAATCAAGGAGACGAGCTCATGCCCATACGATCCGCCGCCGCCGGGTGCGATGCCGTGCCTTATGATTTTGATGTCGATGTCCGCAAATGCCTGGCCTATGCAGCCGGGTTGGGCGAGACGGCGGATGTCTATTTCGACGATGCGCGGCCGGGCGGTATTGTGGCGCCACCGGCAATGGTCGTGAGGCCGGAATGGCCGGCGGCGCGCGATATCCGCACAACCCCCGAATTCGGTGCGACACCTGAAGAAAGCCAACGCGGTGTGCATGCCGTGCAGGATACGCAATTCCATCGCTTGATGCGTCCGGGTGATAAGCTGTGTGTGACGGGTAAAATGGTCGCCATCAGGCGTATCAGGCCGGGGGCGCTGACCATGATGCGCATCGACCTTACGACAGCCGAAGGTGAGCCGGTTGCCACCACCTACACCACTGGAATCAGCCGTGGTGTCGAAGTCGAGGGCGAGGACCGCGTCATTGAGGAGCCGCCTTTGTGGTCCGATGACACCCCAGCAGGCGATTGGGCCGAAACCGTGATTCCGATTGCCCGCGAAATGCCGCATGTTTACACCGAATGCGCCGATATCTGGAATCCGATCCATACGGAACGCGAGGTTGCCTTGGCGGCGGGCCTGCCGGATATAATTCTGCACGGCACCGCGACCTGGGCGCTGGCGGTACGCGAGGTCGTGGCGGACCGTCTGGGTGATAAGCCGGAGCGCCTTGCCCGGTTCACGGGCCGCTTTACGGGGATGGTAATTCCCGGGACCGATATTACCGTACGCCATGCCGCAACCGCCGAGGGGG
>JAJFJC010000306.1 GCA_021774385.1 Alphaproteobacteria bacterium | reverse complement strand
CAGTGGAAAACCTGCGCGATGTTACGGCGATGATGTTGCATCCTCGCGTTTCTGGGGAAAACGTCGCCGCCGAATAGCTAGATATTTCCGATGCCGCGCGAATTCGGGGAAGTTTGAAATTTAGGAAATTAGGTCCGATTTCCTCGAATTCTGGTCGGTTTCACGCGTCTGATTCAGCACGCCGAGGGCTGAACTAGGCACTGTTCCATAATGCGAATGAAACCCATTCACTGATAAAAACCTCTGTTTCTCCCTAAACATGCTCGGACCAAAATCATTTATTAATCAATTTTGGTCAGTATCAGATAGGCCTAATCACCCTTCTAATAATTTATTGAATTGGGGAGAGAGGGAAATAGAGCACCAACGGGAAAATTGGCGGCATGCGTACTCTATTCAAAGCACCGGGCATCGCTCGAATATTTCAACGGGAAGTCAGCCGCCGGCGGTTGGGCTCTATTGGTGCCATTTTCTTCATACTCCTCACGATCGCCGGCACCGCATCGCCCACCCACGCGAGTAAGAAGGTTTCTTTTATAAATCCTGGATTTCAAGATCAGGGGTTTTGGAAAGCGGTAAGCGACACGATGCGCGTCGCGGCGAAAGATTTCGATTTCGAACTAGAGATACTGAGTGCGAACCGCGAATGGCCCCGCATGCTTGCGAACGCCAAGGGCGTAATTAACCGGTCCGACCCACCGGACTATCTAATCCTCGTCAACGAACATCAACAAGCACCCGAATTACTCGCCCTGGCGGAAGAAAGGGGCATCAAGACGATCCTCTTGTTGAACACTCTGACCAAGGATCAACGCTCGGAACTCGGTGGAGAACGGGCACGGTTGAAACATTGGATTGGAAGTATCACACCGGATAATCGGATTGCCGGTTTCGAGATCGCGCAATCGATCTTTCAAGGCGCCAGCGATCGCGGATTAAGCGACGACGGAAAAATCTCGACCTTGGTACTCGCCGGCGACTTCAAGACCCCCGCATCTCTTCAGCGCTTGGAAGGACTAGATAACGCCTTGAAAGGCTTCGCGGACGTAAGTATCGAACGCCGCCTAACAGTTAATTGGTCCTTCAAACAAGCCTACCGACGAACTACGGTTTGGCTAAAGTCCAAGCCTCTAGATGCGGTATGGGCCGCGAATGATCCCATAGCGCTGGGGGCGCTTAAAGCGCTTCGCGAAGCAGGACAGACGCCAGGGAAAGATGTTTTTGTGGCCGGTCTCAACTGGTCAACGGAGGCCTTAAAATTGGTCCAGTCAGGCGCTCTGCAACTGACTCATGGAGGACATTTTCTAGCCGGAGCTTGGGTCATGGTCCTCCTGCATGACTTTGACCGCGGTCACGACTTTGCCCAAAAATCCCCACATATCCATTTCCCAATGACCGCCATCGATCGAAGCAATGTAGATCACTATCTCGACCGCTTAGGCGATAGCGATTGGTCGAAGATTGATTTCAAACGCTTTAGCCGAGCGGAAAATCGCAACTTGACCGGTTACGACTTTTCCATCTCAGCGTTGCTTCGAACCTTGGAGAAGTGAGCTATAGGCCTTGTTGAGACGCCATAAAATAATAGCAAAACAATCGGCAAACAATCCGGACAACGGTGACGAAAATGCTTCAATACAATCTCTAGCAGCACCGATTCCATTTACACAACGCATTGCATTCAAACAGGCTCGCATGTGCCTCGCCGCGGCCGTCGTTTTGGGGTTACTGTCAAGCGTCGTACAAATTCATGCCGACTACAGAACCCAATTTGACCTGCTTTCCGACACCGTGCGTCAGCTTGTCCAATCCGCAGCTCAGCCAGCCGCCGAAGCCGTATGGTCACTCAATGAAGAACTCGCCAATGGCGTCGCCGAGGGGCTCTTGGGCTATCAGCCATTGGAATTGGTTGTGATCCAAACCAGCAATGGTATTGAACTAGCACGGAAGACACGCCAGAAGGCGAGCCACGGCACGCTGCATGAACTTTCGAAGATGACTTTCGGTGGCCCGACCGAGTATCGAATCGACCTCCCCGGACTGGGTGGTAACAACAAGAACGAAATCGGTCGCCTTCTTGTTAGCTTCGATCCCTATCCAGTCGCGGTGGTATTCTTCGAACGCTCCTTCACCTTGGTGGGGACGGGCGTGCTCCGGAACCTTGTGTTGGCTTTAGTACTGTTTCTCATAATCTACGGTTCTTTGACACGCCCAATCGAACAAATTTCGCGCTTTCTTGCTTCCACCGACGCGGATAATCCCAGCGGGCAGCGCCTCAACGTCCCAGCCCCACACGAGAAGAATGAAATCGGCCGACTGATGCGCCGGGTCAATGACTGTTTTGCCTCGATCGATCGTTTCTTAGTACAACACAGGGAGCAACAGATCAGTCTGGAAGCGCGGGTAGCGGAACGAACCACTGAGCTCAACATCGCAAAACAGACCGCGGAGCAAGCGAATAAAGTCAAATCCGTCTTTCTGGCCAATATCAGCCATGAAATTCGCACGCCGTTGAATGCGATAATCGGCTTTTCTGAACTTTTGAAGAATGAATATTTCGGCCCGATCAACAACGAAAAATATCGCGACTACGCCTTCGATATTCATTTTAGCAGCCAACACCTCCTCACCTTGATCAACGACGTGCTCGATTTATCGCGAATAGAAGCCGGCAAGCATGAGTTAAACATCGAGGAAACCGATATTGGTCAAATCATCCATGAAACGGAGCGCTTTATCGCGGAGTCCGCTGTTGAAAAACATCTTCGCCTAGAGACTTTCGTCGACCAGGGTCTACCCAAAATCTGGGCGGATGAACGGTCCATTCTCCAAGTTCTTCTGAACCTCCTCTCGAACGCGGTAAAGTTCACTCCCGAAAACGGAACCATCAAGGTTGAAGCGAAACAGGACTCGAGCGGGGATATTCTTATCAGTGTATTGGACGATGGCATCGGAATTCCCAACGACAAGATCGAAGCTATCCTCGACCCGTTCACGCAGTTGGAGCCAAGCGAACACGCGAATGCTGGCGGTGTCGGGCTGGGCCTGTCTATCGTGAAATCCCTACTTCACCTTCACGGCGGAACTTTGGAAGTGGAAAGCGAGTACGGTAGTTGGACGCGCTTTACGGCCCATCTGCCGAAAGAAAGGGTCGTTCCCAGCAAGAACCCTCGGAAACCGGCCTGGCACGATGAGGCAGAGACCACCGTACGAAGGATTTCCGCCTAGCTACGGGTGCTCCGCCAATTCATGCGTATTTGGCGCACCGTCGGCAAACGTTAGGTTCCCCATCGCCTATTGCCGAGAGATACCGGCCTTACCACCGCGTAAGACGAATTTTTGCACTTTACCCGTCGCCGTCTTGGGTAGTTCATCGACGAAACTTACCCATTGCGGCGTCTTGAAATGTGCCAGGTTTTCGCGAACGTGCAGTTTTAGCGCGTCTTCCGTCGCTACCGCGCCGTTTTGAAGAATGACAAAAGCGTGCGGGGATTCTCCCCATTTTTCATGCGGCATGCCAACAACGGCGGCTTCTAGGACAGCCGGATGGTGTAGCAGGCAGCCTTCGACTTCCACCGAGGAAATGTTCTCACCACCACTAATTATGACGTCCTTGAAGCGGTCGCGAATTTCCGCGAACCCGTCGGGGTGAACGACTGCCGCATCGCCGGAATGAAACCAACCATCCTTGATCGCCGCGTTCGTCGCCTCGGGGTCGTTGTAGTACCCCTTCATGACCACATTGCCACGCACCGTGATTTCGCCAAGCGTCTCCCCGTCATGAGGAACCTCGTTTCCATCTTCGTCCACGACACGAAATTCGCCGGAACTGACCAGCTCGACGCCCTGGCGCGCCTTGATTTTCGCAAGTTCCTCAACCGGCAAATTGCGATGTTCGGGCCGTGCCTCACAGACAGTGATGAGGGGCGCCGTCTCCGTCAGTCCATAAACATGCGTCAATTCCCAGCCAAGATCTCGTTCGATCACTTCGATCGTCGCCGGGGCGGGTGGCGCTCCGGCGGTGAACAGGCGCACCCCACGCGGCACATCCGTCCGCATCTCCTCGGGCGCATTAGCGACACCGATCAGTACCGTTGGGGCGGCGCAGAACATTGTGATGTTCTCGTCCTTGATCAACTTGAAAATCAGCGGTGGCTCGACCCGCCGTAAACAGACATGGGTCATGCCGCGCGCTGTATTGATCCATGTGAACGTCCAACCGTTCGCATGGAACATCGGCAAGGTCCACAGATATCGATCGCCCGGTGTCAGATGATGGTGAACCAAGGAGCCCATGACATTCATGTAGGCATTTCGATGGGTGATCATCACCCCCTTGGGCCGCGCCGTCGTGCCGCTCGTATAGTTGATGGTAAGGAGATCCCTCTCATCGATTTCAACCGCTGCGAAATCCGGCGAATGCGCCGCCAATGTCGTCTCATAATCGAGCCAATTATCGCCCGTCCCTTCCAATGCCACGAAATGCTCGACGGATGCCAGTTGATCGCGAATGCCGTCAATCGCTTCGATGTATTCTTCATGCACACAGACTACCGTCGCGCCGCAATGGTTGATGATGTATTCGAAATCCTCCGGCAGCAGCCGATAATTGATCGGTACTAGGACCGCGCCAATTTGCGGAACCGCGTAATATCCTTCGAGATGCCCGTGTGTGTTCGGCGCGATGTAGGCGACCCGGTCGCCTTGCCCAACACCGAGGCCCTGAAGCGCGGACGACCAGCTGTCGCAGCGATCGAGAAACTCCGCGTAAGTGAACCTTAGATCGCCATCGACGACGGCTTCCCGTTCGGCATAGAGCCGGCGCGCGCGCCGCGCGAATTCCATGGGGGTTAACGCGATTTCCATGACGAAATTTTACCTCGATAGGATTGCGACAATAGTGATTTACATCTCAAGTTCGATGTTAGCCAGATCGGCGTCTGGCGTCATCTATTTCGAGTTGTCGTTAAAGCCTTGCGAAGGATGTCGAGTATCGGTGCCGTGACACGCAATTATCAAACAAACCCGCAAGCCGATGTATAATAGTTTGGATAGACAATTCCATATCTAGAATTTCCACAACCCGTTTATGGGTTACGCGGCCCGTTTCAGCTAGAACGGATAGCCCTAAACAGGTGAATAAAAGGAAATCACATTCTCTTCACATTCTCCATAAGTCTGTTTTTGAGCGCCGCGCTTTTGTTCTCCGCACAGCCGATGTTCACGAAAATGGTGTTGCCGATACTCGGAGGCTCACCCGCAGTATGGAATACGGTTGTCGTCTTTTTCCAGGCGACCGTATTGGCCGGTTACCTTTACGCCCATGCGATTACCCGCTTCCTGCCCTTAAGAGCTCAAATTCTTTGCCACATAGCGGTACTGACGGCGGTTTTCGTGGCCCTGCCACTGACAATCGCACCTGATTGGAATCCACCGCTCGAAACCACCCCGGTGTTCTGGTTATTCGGACTTCTGGCCGTCACCGTCGGACCGCCGGCGTTCGCCACGTCGACCAGCGCACCATTACTCCAGAACTGGTTTGCACGAACCGGTCACGCTTCTGCAGCCGACCCATACTTTCTCTACGGCGCGAGCAATTTGGGCAGCTTAGTTGCGCTATTAGGATACCCCACACTGATTGCACCGCTTCTCGGCCTTTCCGAGCAAGGTAAGGCGTGGGCTTGGGGATACGCCGCGCTAGCTGCCTTCATCTGCCTATCCGGATATGTGACTTGGCGCTGGAGAAGCGAATTGCAGCCGGTTCCTCCCGCAAACACCGAACTGGTCTCAACGATTGACTGGCCCTTACGTCTTCGTTGGATACTGCTTTCCTTCGCGCCATCCAGCCTATTGCTCGGCGTCACGTTGCATATAAGTACCGACGTCGCCGCCGCGCCTTTCGTATGGGTCGCACCGCTAGCACTATATCTGTTGAGCTTCATCTTCGTGTTCGCGCGCAAACCTTTGCTTAAACATGGATGGATGCTGCAAGCACAGGTTTTCGTGCTCATTCCGCTCGCCGTCTATTTTACCGTCAACCTCTTGTGGCTGGTATTCTTGGTCCACCTTTTGGGGTTGTTCGTTACCGCAATGGTATGTCACGGCGAACTCTCTAAGCGGCGGCCCGTCGCCGATCATTTGACCGAATTTTACTTATGGATGTCGATTGGTGGTGTCCTTGGTGGCCTGTTCGGCGCGCTATTGGCGCCGGCCTTGTTCAATTCAGTAATCGAATACCCGTTGGTCCTCGTCCTTGCGTGTCTGTTGCGTCCATCACTAGCCACGGATAAGCGACACAGTTGGATTTACGATTTAGTTTTCCCCGCGATTCTCGCCGGCGCGATGCTGCTCATCTACCTACCCAACCCGCTCAACCCCGCCCAATTTGGTGAAACTGGTAAGCTCGCTTTTTTCGGTAGCGTGGCGATATCGCTCTATATTTTTCGACTGCGGCCACTTCGATTTGCACTGGGTATCGGCGCGGTCCTTTTCACACCACTTCTGATCACTGACAAGGGTACGGAACTGGCCCGTGCGCGCAGCTTCTTCGGTATTTCCGTGGTCGAATCCTATGAATCCGGACGCCTGCATATGATGCGCCATGGCACAACAATTCATGGCATCCAAATTATGGAGGATGCCCACAGGTTGGAGCCCTTATCGTACTACGGCCGCGAAGGCCCGCTGGGGCAGTTGTTTCTGGCGCTCAATCGTCGCGGCCCCATTGAGCGGGTTGGCGCGGTGGGGCTGGGTGCCGGCTCCATCGCTTGCTACCGCCGTCCAGGTCAACAATTCACCTTCTTCGAACTCGATCCCTGGATCGAACGCTTCGCACGCGACGAGTCACTATTCCATTATCTTTCGGATTGCGGCGGCGACGAAGCAGTTCGGCTTGGTGACGGACGCCGCAGCCTTATGCGTGAACCCGACGGCGCGTTCGATTTTCTCGTACTCGACGCCTTCAGTTCCGACGCAATACCGGTACATCTCATCACGCGCGAAGCCTTGAACCTCTACATGCGCAAACTAAAGCCCAACGGGGTGATCGCGTTTCACATATCGAACAATTTTATCGACTTGGAACCTGTCCTCGCATCGCTTTCGAAGGAAGCCAATTTCACCGCGCGGGTTCAAACGCACGTGCCGGCGGACGTTGGCCCGGGACGGTCATCCGCCCTGTTTTCCTCGATTTGGGTCGCCATCGCAAAGTCGACTGAGGATTTAAAGTTCTTGGAAAACGACACGCGCTGGACGACATTGAGAACACGGGCGAATGCCCGCACGTGGACCGATGACTACTCAAATATTTTCACCAACTTGATCTGGACGCGCGGTTTCAACGCAAACCGTCAAAGTAGAGGTTCGGAACTTCAGTAAAGTCTCGCTGAAGTGCCGCCTTCACATCAAGCCCCTTGCACACCTCGCGCCAGGAAGCGTTGGAGGAACGAAGAACGAGACGCGCCAATCAGTCCCACCAAGCCAATGAGCAATATCAGAAACGACTCAGGTTCCGGAACAGCGTTAGCGGGCAGAATCGTAAGCACACGTTTTTCCAAACCAGCGGTCTTAAACTTGGTCGTCCCCGCCGTGAGCGTAGCCTCGCCAAACGAAGCAACCGGTATGGTGGTTCCGGCAGCCACCGCCTCGAATGTAATCGTTGCCACGACGAATTCACTGGGCTGTTGCAAATCCAAATCAATGGCGTCGAGGATTGATGTTTCCGAAAAAGAAAGTTCGAACGTACCAAGAGGTCCCAAGGAAGTTATGGCTCCCGCACCAAGGTTTCCCGTGAAGGAAAATCCGACAAACCGCATAAGGTCGAGAGAATTCCCGTCCAAAAGCGTTAGGTTGTATGATGACAAGGAAGGCCCAACCTGATCGCCCTGCCCTCTAACGATTAGGTCAACATCGAAAACATCTCCAACGAACTGGGTCGCCGGTAAATCGAGAGCAAAAATTTCGCCACCCTTGGCGAAGCTTCGCCCGCCGATAAATATCGACGATAAAACTAGGAGTATGAATAAACGATTCATTCGATTCGTTTCCCATATTTTCGAATTACTAAAAAATTTGAAACCCTTACCTTAGTTCGTCAGAGTCAGGATTAATCAGGCAAGCGGCTTTTTTGCGCCAATGGTCAGGAAGCGGCGCAGAGCCTGCAGGCGTGATGCCCCAATCAGCCCGGCTAGCCCCGTAAGTAACAATAAAAACGATTCCGGTTCCGGTACCGCCGACTCTTGAACCGTCAGTGCTACTTTCCGTGCCCTGTTTTTCGTAGTTGTCTGTTGGTCGGTTAGCGTCACGGTTCCAAATTTTACATTGGCGGATCCAGATCCTGCCTGAGCAGCCTTTATAAACAACGTCGCCAACACGAAGGTATCTGGCTGAATTAACTCCAGCGCCGCGGGATCGATTACACTCGCTTCCGAAAGTGTACGGTTAAAATTCGTAACATTTTGTGTCGCCCCTGGTCCCAATGCACCAGCGAAAACAACATTTTCTACTTCAAGCAATCCAAATTCGATAAATGTAAGCTCGTAACTTAGCAAGGTGGGGGCGCTCTCATTGCCCAATCCACCGGTCACCTCAATATCTACACTAAATTCATCACCTACGAATATCTCAGTTGGAAAGGGGCTATATTCCACTAAGATCGCCCGTGCTTCGTTATTGATACTAAATGTCGCAAACAGGAATAAAACGCTAAAGAATAGTTGCTTCACAAAAACGCTCCTCTCCCACCTAAAACAGAGCGAGAGTACAAATGTTAAACTGTAGGCTTTCATATCAGCAATAATCGTACCGGCATTTCAACCCGTTGTTTTTGCTGAAATAAGTATTGGTGACCCACCCAACGTTTTCATTGCTTGTAAAGAACGCCGACACTTGACAGCAGGGAACTTATCTGCGCAGAAATAATTTTAATCACTTGTATTCAATGACTTAAGTCCCCTTACTCTGAAATTAAAATAATTTACGACTGTAAGAAATTTCGACAGTTTTAAATCTCTATTTGAAGCCATTCCTCCGAAAGACGAAAAGCGTCGAATTCTCGGTAATACTGTAGTGTCACTTTTGCGTGACCCCACATATTTACCGGCCATAGTTGCGATTAAATAGAACAAATCAATGTAAACGATTACACGCAAGCCCTCACATTAATTTGATCCAAACCGTTGTGATTTCGTCTAAACAAAAATTCACGCGAAACGCACCCGTTTTAATACGGATCCCCAACGAAAATAAATGTCGTGCCCGTGACGATGGGCGCGCTGGCGCCGACGAAGGAAACGTTTGCGTTCTTGACCTGCCGACTCCCAGCCCGGCCCGAAGCTTGCAGCGCACCCTCGATGATGTGCCACAAGCCATGTATCCGACCGGTGCCGAGACTGCCGCCAAACGTGTTGAGCGGTAGTTCGCCATCGAGCTCCATGCGCCCATCTTGAATGAAGTCGAGCGCTTCACCTTCGCCGCAGAAACCATAAGACTCCAAACCATAAATCACCGAGGCGGAAAAACCGTCATAAATCTGCGCCACATCGACATCCTTGGGCGAGAAACCGGAGCGCTCCCACGTCAATTGCGATGAACTGCTACCGCCTTCCATATAACTGCTCAAAGAGCCGATGCGTCCCGCCGTCTCGAAATGGAGGCGCTGACCATAACCGGCAAGATAGGCTGGCTTGGGCTTTAGGTCCTCGGCCCGATCCGCCAATGTCATCACAACGGCCACCGCGCCCTGCACTGGAATATCGCAATCGAACAGGCAGAACGGATAGGCGACCATCCGCGATGCAAGATAGTCTTCCTTCGTAAGCGGCGTTCCATGGAAATAAGCGTGCGGATTATGCTGTGTATGGCGGCGCTGCGTGACGGCGAGCGTGGCCATCTTTTCACGGTCCTGATTGTGCCTCTCCAGCCACCTTGTGTACGCGACGGCCATCCCCTGCCCTGGTCCGCCGAAACCGAAGGGCGCGGTAAACTGAGCGGCACCATGAGCATGCGCGCCGGGAAGGTTCTGATATGTCCCCTTTGGATTGTGCATCGCGCGCCAAACGACCACGTATTTACAGACACCGGCGAGCAAAGCATTGGTTGCCTGCTGCACCGCACCGCCAATATTCGCCGTGCCCACCTGTATGTGCCAAGTGAGATTGGGCAGCTTCAACATCGCCATCATGCAATTGACCGACACCACGGATATGCCGTCCACTTCCGCGTGTCCCGTCGCGGGCAGTTCCGGATAAGTCGACAACCCATCGATATCCGACATCTCCAACCCGGAATCCGCCACCGCGCCCTTGACCGCCTCCAGCGCGTGGGCGGCCAGTGGAATATCGGCCGACCGCGAAACCGTGGAATATCCCACGCCGCTGATGGCGACCTTGCATCGGTTTTCCCACATGCTTACCTCTTCCTATTCGGTCGGATCTGTGTCTGCCAACCGAAACTGCGGCAGCGTGATGTCGTCGTTCAGACGTTCGAAGATCATTTCGACGCGCCGCCCGACTTTCGCTTCCGTATAAGGCGCATCCAACAAGTTGCCCGCCATGAGCGCACCCGGCGCGTCATCGAGCTCAACGATAATGCTGGCATAGGGGATCGCCCCCGCGAACCGCTTGTCGCCATCATGGTACATGATCGTATAGGCATAGATATGACCGGCGCCGCCGACCGGTTCGAACTTCATATCGATCGACATGCAATTCACACAGGTTGGATAGGGTGGATGCTGAAAATGACCGCAATCCTGGCAACGTTGCAGTTTCAGCGCCTCCCGTTTAGCGGAATCCCAGAACGGCTGCGTCCATTGGTCCGGGACGGGAATGGGCCTCTTTGCCTGGCTCCAGTCACTCATCGTCATTGCCTCATCGGTTCAACTTCAATCCGAAGCCTACATCGTCATCACGGGTGGGAATAGTACTTCGGTTGCCCGCTCGATCAGGAATATCTAACCAACGATGGTGACCAATCCCGCTTCCGGATCGACTTCCACCATTTGGCCCGATTGGATGAGGGTAGTGACGTCGCCATCTTCGAAGCGGTCGCACATCGCCATGTCGGCAAGCGCCGCCCCTTGCGCCAAGATCGTGTTGGCGTTGTTAAACAAGATCGCCTTGGGCGCGATACCACGGCTCTTCATCTCATACAGCATCCAGGCCGAGGCCACGCCCCCCTTGGACGTGTTCAATACGAGGACCTTGTCCTTGTAGGATCGCCCGGCGAGTTTGTGCTGCGGCCGGGAAAAGATACCTTTGATGCGATCAAGGTCGTAGCGCGCGGAAAAATTATCATCCGCAACGAGGGCCTCGCCGGTGACTTTTGGGCCGATGCCCTTGTGGCATTTCAATGTCGTCATCAAACAATCTCCCCGGCGACAGCGGAAGCGACGCAGGCCTCCATGCTGGCGAGCGCGGGTTGATACCCGTAGCCGCCCAAAATATTCACGATCTTCGCGGAATTACTCAATAAACGCGTCCAGCCATTCGCCTCACCGATCTCTCGCGCATATTGATTGTAAAAACAGGTCCCTTCGAGAACCTTGGCGCCAGTGGCCTCGATGGTTTCCACGAATTTCATACGCGTCGCGTCCGCGTAAACCTGCGGCGACGTGCAGACAAGGATCGGCGTCTTGAACGCCTTTCCATCGCACAGTCCCGCGACTTGCTGCATTTCCACCAGGGACAATTGCGGCGCGGCGAAAACAACCACATCGATCTTGTCGCCCTTGCTTCCAAATCCAGCACGCAGCGCATCCAGATCGGCCTTTGATATTTCCTCGGCCTTGAGTTGATCCCCACCGACATCCGCAAGCCTCCGGGCTTCCGGCGTGATCCCTGCCAGATGGAACAGTGGCGTCGAACCGTAGCTGGCCATGGCCGCCCCAAGATGTTTCATTTCATCCGACGTCGGTACAACCTCCAAACCTTCGATCACCGGGACTTCCCAGTAGGAACCCGCCATTTTGCCCGCGACCGCGCCAAGCACGCCCCAATCGGTCAGTTCCGCGGGTTGCTCGCGCACAACGAAACGGCGCGTGGCGCGGCGATGTTCATCGAGATGCAATCCATAGCGTGGCGTACGGCCCGTGAGCCCGGCGGCAAGCGCGGAAGGCCCGCCCTCGAAATTGGAACGCGCGCCGCAGACACTATTTGAATAGATCACCACGCCCGTATCGCCATAGGCGACATGATCGCCCAGAACCGGCGGCATGATGGTCTGATAATTGACACAGGTATTGGTCATGAGGATGCCCATGCTTTCGCACGCGGCAATGGTCCGGCGATCGATATCGGCCATTTCCTCGGTCTGACCGAGGGGACGGTAATAGTTCAAATCGACACCGCGCGGGTCGGTAATCATGGGAATGGCAACACGTGCCCCCTTACCGGCCAGATCTTCCATAAAAGAAACGCCGGCATCGCCAACTGATTCCGGATCCGCCATCATGTGCGCCTGGCTGACGGGCACCATGCCGGCGGCGTCGAACATGCCGCCAACTTTGATCTGATGATCGATTGCCCAACGTTTGGGTTCTCCCATCTCCCCGGCCAGCATGGCCTGTTCCTCGTCCGTAAGCTTCAAAAGAGAACCTCCCTTCCAA
This sequence comes from Alphaproteobacteria bacterium, assembly GCA_021774385.1. Classification (GTDB taxonomy): domain Bacteria; phylum Pseudomonadota; class Alphaproteobacteria; order UBA8366. The sequence continues at coordinate 3,398 of JAJFJC010000306.1, read as the reverse complement.
ATGTTTGCTGGTCCCTCGGCACCACCGAAGAGACACGAGTGTATCTATCGCTGGGGATCGAATCCATGCAGCTGAAAACAATGTGCGGTGCGTTTCCGCGTCTATCAGTTCCCCACCGGCGACCAATTATAAATATGTTGTAGTGTGCCCCCCATGAGAGCGGCGCGCTCGCTGTCCGACAAACGGTTTGTCCGACGGAAGGGCTCCACGCCTTGCTCATAGGTCACCACATTTATCGCCCGTGTCCAGTCGGTACCCCACATGCAACGATCAAAACCAAAAGCATCGAAGACACGAGACAGCGGGTCCCAAAGATCATCATATGGAAACGCTTCATGCGAAAGGGTGCAGGCGCCACTGACTTTGACCGCAACGTTTTCGTGCGCCGCCAACCCAAGTAGTTTGGGTAGTTCCACGAAAGGCTCGTCCGGCGCCGGCGGAACGCGTGGCTGCTCCAGGCCCAGATGATCGACGACCAATCGGGTTTCACTATTCCTGGCCGCCAATTGACCAACCAGTTCCAAGTGCCCCTTGCAGGAGAGGTTGACGGGCAATCCATGCCGGGCGGCGGCGCTCAGGACCCGATTGATGCCAGGATCATTGGGGTCCGTGGCGTTTCCCTGGCTGAGCATGATGCGAATGCCAACCGTACTATCGAGCGGTGCCCAATCCGCGATCGTATCCGCCACCGTCGGGTCGTTCGGATCGACTGGTTTCACCAATCCAAACCGTCGTGGATACGCGGCGTGCACATCAAGCGCATAGCTCTCGTCATAGCGATACATGGTCCAAGGGGAAACAAGTATCGCCGCGTCAACATCGACCGCATCCATCGCGGCAACCATATCGTCCCCCGTCACCTCTGGTGGTCCCGCGAGAACGTTGACCCATGGCCGCCCCGGATGGTCACGTTCATAGGCGTGAACCTGAGCATCGATCGTCAGCATGGCATTAATCCTTTCCTGGACTTCCTGGTGCGGAATTACGTTTTCGACAGGCGCGAAACAACGCGCCGACTATAAATTTCGATTACATGAATAGGAACCCAACCAATTTCCTGGACAACATTGCCATTATTTGAAATTTTTTTACTGCGATATGAACCGCAAAGTTGATAAGATCGCTTCGAGGTGGGGAATAAGCTGGCAATTCGAGAATTGAATGGCGACCGTGTTTCGCTCGATCGTTCGCGTGTGCCAGTTTAGCCGCATAGGAAATTTCGCGATCCATCCTTCGGGGGTGGAAGAAACAATTGGGAGTCTCAGATGAAATCCATTCCGACAATCATTGCCGCGGCAGCGGTGGCCTTCGCGGTCAGCGGCTGTGCGACGCAAGAGTCAGGCGACAAGAAAATGGCGAAAGCGCCGGCGATCAAAAGCATGACCGCCAAGGAAGTGGCCGCCGCCTTTAAAAAAGGCAGCAAAATTTGTAGCTGGAAAGCCGGCAAAAAGGGCAAGGACAAGGGTACGGATTATTACTTCAAGGATATTTCCGCGACCTCCGGAAACGCCGACCGCGTGATGGGCAAGGCGACGCTTCCCGGAAAATGGAGCATTTCCGGCGACACGCTATCGTTGAACTTCGGTATCGGCAAACCGCAGCAATATAAATTGGTCAAGGCCGGCAAGAAGTCTTACACCGCCTATCTGAACGGCGTTAAAAAGAAAATGACGTTTACTTGCAAGTAGCCTAACGCCTACCAGTTTGGCGTTTAGTTCAAGGGGCGCGGCAATGGCCGTGCCCCTTTTTCGTTGGAAAGTATTCGGTCTCCCCTCATCCCAGCATCGTATCCAGAAGTTGTTTTTGGAAGTGATGGACATTGCTTTCCCAGACTGGCGAGAACACCACGTCGTCGGCGACCGGCGATTGCCGGGCAATCTGCTGTGCCTCCCAGATTTCGAAATCCTGACTGCGGATACCGTCGCGCCCCGTCGAAGAACGTGACTTGCCAAGCCAGCGGTCCAGTACCTGCTTGCGGGCGGGAGCATGCTTTTTGCCCTTCGCCGCAGGGTCGGCGAAGAAGAAACCGAGTTTCGTGACGGTGCGGTCGGGCGCGATCGGGTCGGCAATCACGGACGCTATATAGTTGTCCATCATCGTGATCGTCACGTTGGGGAAAAGGATACTCGTACTTAATGTCCGCTCCTTCCCTCGCGCCAGCGGGATCGGCGGCAAGGGGTTTTTCACATCACCTTTACCGCCGGTATCGCGACGCCTGGGCCTCCCTTTGCGCGCCTTTAAAGTCACGAAACCGTCGTCCTCCTGCAGCGACTCGGTCCAAGGTTCACCGGTCTTCATATTCAAATCCTCGGACATCTTTCTGAAGATACCGCCATGGACCCAAAAATGGTGATAGACCTCCCAGTTATCGTTCTGGAACTTCCAGTTTGCGTCGAAATCCCAGTCGAGGCGTGTGCTCATACTGGTCGCGCCGATATCGGCACCGTTGATTAGATCATGGAATGGTTTTACGTATTTTTTGATGGGCGGCGCCTTGCCATCGAGATTGACGAAGATCCAGTGATGCCATACGGCGCACCGCACGGGTACCAGCCCAAGTTTGCAGCGATCGAAATTCGTGTTGCTGCTGCTCTTCGTGCCGTCGAAATAGGGAATTGCCTTAAGATCACCGTCGAGGTCCCAGGCCCAGGCATGATAGGGGCAGGTCAGATTGCTCAATCCCGATTGCGGTTCCATGAGCACCAAAGAGGCGCGATGCCGGCAGACATTGTGAAACGCCTTGATTTCACCCTTCTTGTTGCGCACCAGGATGATCGGCAGTTTGCCCACCATGACGGGTATCGCGTCGCCCGGTTTAGGGATATCGCTTGCAAAGCCGACGCCCATCCAGGTGCGGGGAAATAGTTTCGTCTGCTCGAGTTCGAAAAACTCCTGGCTGGTATAGGCGCTTCCGGGCAATCCTCCGGCTTTCTCGATAGGACGGCGCACCGCCGCGATTGTCCGCTTGCCTAAGACTTGTTCGACCGTCCGTGTCATTCGCCAAATCTCCCCAATCGCCATGTCGCCGCTCCGGATATCGTTCCGGAGTGTCTTAGCCTAGGACCGGAAATCGATTGGGGGCAAGTGATTACATGGATTGGAAATTGGCTAGCGCAGTGTGCGGGCGAAGCTACGGATGTCGTCTGTCAATAGTTTAGGCTCTTCTAGCGCGGCGAAATGTCCGCCGCGCGGCATTTCGGTCCAGCGTTGTACGTTGAACATGCGCTCGACATAGGGACGCGGTGGCCAGGCGAGCAGTTCCGCTGGAAACAGCGCGCAGGCGGTTGGTACCTCGACCCGCTTGCCCTCGTTTGACAATATCCGTCCGCCTTCCTCGCGGCGCCCGTAATAGATCCAGGACGCCGTATTAAAGGTCCCGGTGACGATGTAGACCATGA
>JAJFJC010000305.1 GCA_021774385.1 Alphaproteobacteria bacterium | reverse complement strand
ACCGGGCAATTCCACCGTCGCCCGTTCCGCTAATGTTGCGGCATCCACGCTCGATGGCATGCGTTCGCTGGGTTCCTCGCTTCCCGATAGGATGGCCACTTTAGGAACTTCGATACCGAGCGTTTGGGCGAGTATTACGGCGTTCCGGATTGCCTCGAATTTAGTTTCGACATCAGGCGCAATATTGACCGCCGCATCCGTAATGAGCAGCGCTTTTTCGTGATTTGGCACTGTCATGTGAAACACATGAGTTAATCGTCGCCCGGTGCGCAGCCCCGCGTCGCGATTCAAAATCGCCATCATAAAATTATCGGTATGAACATGCCCTTTCATGAGGGCGCCGGCGTCGCCTGACCCTGCGATGCGAGCGGCTTTATTAGCGGCGTCCATCTCATCAACCGCGTCGACCATTTGAAAATTGCCAATTTCCCAGCCAATCGCTTCCGCCGCCGTGAATATCTTGTCTCTTTCGCCGACGAGGATGGGAACAATCAGATTGGCGTCGGTGGCGAGTTTCGCGCTTTCCAAAGCGATTTCCGCGCCGGCATTGGCAATGGCGGTCACGACAGGTGGACAATGCGCCGCGCGCCGCAGGAGCATCGGGGGACATTCGAAAGGGCGCGTGCTCAGCATGATTCCTCGTTGCTCTCCGCAAACAATGCTTCGCTTAGCCGGCGAGCGGCATCACGCATCGCTGGTAGATGCCGCCGGCAATCCTCCACGGTCATGCGGGAGATTGGCGCGTGGACGGCCAGGGCCGCCCGAAGGTTTCTCGATCCCGGCGAGATCGCGACCGGAACCGCGATACCCACCAACCCGATCATATATTCTTGATTGTTCGTCGCCATGTCCTCGCGCCGGATTGTTGCGAGTTCCTCTTCCATTCGTTCGGGTTTGGTAATCGTTTGTTCGGTGAATTGTTCGAGTGGTGCTGCGGCATAGAAACGTTCTCGAACCCGTTTCGGCATTCGGCTCATGAAGAGTTTACCCATCGCGACGGCGTGCAGGGGCACACGGCTGCCGACCGAGAAATGCAATCGAAGGGGCCAGGTGCTCTCGACACGATCGAGATATACGACGCTGTTGCCATCCAAGACACCGAGATTGCAGGTCTCACCAGTTTCCTTGGCCAGCGATTCGAGTATGGCGTGGCGCGGTGCTCGCTGCGCCGATGCGGCGAGGGTGTCGGCGGCAAGTGCGTTGAGGCGTGGACCGATGCCATAATTCCGCCCGCCGGGTTCGCGTATTAAAAACCCTTCTGCTTCGAGTCTGCCGGCAATTCGGTGCACCGTTGGTTTTGGTAAGTCGAGCTGTTCGGCCATCGCCGCGAGATTTATCGGGCGATTCTCCGCGATAACAATGTCGAGCAAGGCGAATGCGCGCTGAATTTGCGATCCCTTGTCCTTTCCGGAACCGGGTCTATCCTCGGCCATCGTAGTGGCTAGTTTTGAGGGCATTGTCATTCCGATCAGGCGGCGAGTGTTTGCTGCCGGCGCATCCTAGTCATGGCAGTGTTCGGTGCAAGAATTTAGCTAAATGGACCAACACGTTCCATTTTCAATTTGATTTACGATTTTCATGAGGCCAGGTAAATTCAGCTATTCCGATAGGCCGTCGTGATCGCTCGGCAAGTTCGTTCAATGTCGGCATCCGTCGTCGCCCAGGAACTGATACTGACCCGCATGGCCGGCTGTCCTTGCCAGTTCGTGCCACCGCACCAACACTCACCGGAAGCTTGAATCGATGCGATGATCCGTTTGGTCTTGTCTTCGCTCCCAAATCCAACGACGACTTGGTTCAAAACAACCTCGTTGAGGATTTCGACCCCATTCCGGCGCAGTTCCTCAGCCAATGTTTTTGCTTGGCGGCAATTCTGATCAACCAGTTCCGCAAGCCCCTCGCGGCCGAGCGATTTTAGAGCCGCCCAAATATCCACGGCGCGGGCGCGGCGGGAACTGTCCGGCGCGTAATCGATCGCATCACGCTGTTGCTCGCTGGCCAAAAGGTAGGCGCCGCTGATTGACATCGCCTGGCGCAGATCATTTGGCTCTCGAACGAGTGCGACACCGCAATCATAGGGTACGTTCAGCCATTTATGAGCGTCCGTTGCCCAGGAATCCGCCTGCTCGAAGCCTGCCGCGAGCGGCGCCAATGCCGATGAAGCGCGTGCCCAAAGGCCAAAGGCGCCATCAACATGAACCCAAGCGCCGGCTGCCTTTGCATAGGCGATAATTTCCGTTGCGGGGTCAAACGCGCCCGAGTTTACATTCCCGGCTTGGATGCAAACAATCGTCGGCCTCTCGATCGCAGGCAGCAATTCAGCCCGCATGCGCCCCTGATCATCGGCTGGCACCGTTACGACGCGGTCGCGGCCTAGACCGAGTAGTGACAGGACCTTGAAAATGGTGGCATGAACTTCCGCGCCGACGATGACGCGAACTTCGGGTGCGCCAAACAGACCATTCCGATCGGTATCCCACCCCGCATCCTGCAATACGCGGTGCCGCGCTGCGGCGAGGCAGGTGAAATTCGCCATCGTTGCACCAGTAACGAAGGCGCCCTCCGCGGACGAGGGCAGGGTTAGGGCCTCCTTTACCCAGCGCAGGGCTGCTGTTTCGAACAACGCGATTGCTGGAGAACTTACCGTGTTGAAGCTGTTTTGATCCCATGCGCCAGCCAGCCAGTTCGCGGCGAGAGAAGCCGGGAGCGCGCCGCCGGTTACGAAACCAAAATACCGGCCGCCGGCGCTTGCGATCGTTGCCGGCGAACCGAACTCGTCGAGCCGCGCAATAATGTCGTCGGGAGCCGATCGCCGCGCGGGCAGCGGTTCATTTAGCATTGATGCGAGCCGGTCGATGGCATCGGCGCTTGGTGCAACGCTTCTTTTGTCGAGTGATGCCAAATATTCAGCGGCACGGTTTGCCGTGTCGAGAAGGAGGTTTCGGCGCTCGCTGTCCTTCATGACAAGACGCTATCCCGCCATGGCGTTGATTTCATCAAAAAGCGCTTGGGGTAGGGTCACACCGTCACGTTTCGCCGCATCGCGAAGGGCGGCACGCCGTGCGCCAGGCAGGCGGGTGCCGTCTTGTGCCAAGATCTCGCCGACTAAATCTTCCAAGCGATTGGCGAACGCCCCGCCGGAGAAGCGATTCGGATCAAGCGCTATTAAAAACTGTCCCGTACGGGGGGCAGGGCCTTCCGCCTCGAAGAACGAACTGGCCTCGTATCCAAAAAGGGAACCCGTTAACGCGGCGGCGAACAGTTCTACCATCAGGACGAGTTGGGCGCCCTTGGCGTCGCCCATGGGCAGCATCGTGCCGGCCATGGCGGCCTTTGCGTCGGTGGTTGGGTTTCCATCCGCATCCAATGCCCAGCCCTCGGGGATTGATTCGTCCTGTTGTGCGGCAACCATGATTTTACCACGCGCCACTTTGGACAGTGACATGTCGATAACCAGTGGCGCTTCCTTTTCGCGCGGCGCGGCGAATGCGATTGGGTCGGTGCCGAAAAGCGCCTTGCTGCCCCCCCATGGCGCGATGGCCTCCGGTGAGTTTGCGAAGAACAATCCGACCAGACCCGCGCGGGCCAACTGCTCGACGGGCTGGCCCGCGGCACCGGCGTGATGTGAGTTGGCGATTGCCGCGGCGGCGATACCGCAATTCGGTGCCAACGCGGTCAGTTGTTCGATGGCAAGATTTATGGCTGGGTAGGAAAACCCTTGCTTTGCATCGATGCGCCGCGCCGCAGTGCCCACGTCATGGCATTCCGGTACGGCATTGCCGTTGACTTTTCCGCTATTCGCTTGCGCCGCATAGAACGGTACCCTTGATGCGCCATGGCCTTTCAGTCCATCGGCCTCCGACATCGTGATCGCCGCGGCGACTTGCGCGGCGTTGGACTCACTTGTCTGGTTGGCGATGAGAACACGCGAAACCAGATCTTCAAGGTCAGCAAGAGATAGCGTAGTCGTCGTCATCGTTAGGCCTCCAGAACACGCCGGACATTGTCGGCGGTCAGTTCGCTGGTTCGCAAATTTGCTTCATCCGTCAGGCCCGCGATATGCGGTGTCAGGATCAGGTTTGGTACGTCGATCAAATGTTGACTACTGTCGGCGGTTACGGGTTCCGTTTCGAACACGTCCAGTGCGGCTCCACCTAAGTTGCCAGCGCGTAACGCGGCTGTAAGCGCGGCTTCGTCGACGACGCCACCGCGTGCGGCATTGATCACGATCGCATCATTTTTCATCTGCCCGATTGCCCCGGCGTCGATTAGATGCCGTGTTTGATCGGAAAGTGGAACATGCAGGCTAACGACGTCGGATGTCATCAATAGCGCATTCAACGTCAATGGCCTCACGCTACCCCAGATAGGGTCACCATCGTCTAGAAAGGGGTCGTACCCCGCGACTGTCATGCCAAGAGGCATTGCGCGCCGTGCGACGTCGCGGCCGATTGACCCATAGCCGATGAGGCCCAAGAGCCGTCCGCTCGCTTCTCTACCGATCGCTTCCGTTCGTGGCCAATCCCCGGCGATTACGGCTTGCGATACATCGTAGGCAGGTTTGCGCAGCAAGGTCAGTAAGGTGGAAACGACGTATTCCGCCACGGAGACATTGTTCGCCCCAGTTGCGGGACATACCTGGATGCCCCGTGCTTCGCAGGCCGACATATCGATATTGTCGAGGCCGACTCCAAGCCGTCCTACCACTTTCAGTGATGTCGCGGCTTCCAAAAGCGCACCGCGGACCTGTGTGCGATTGCGAACGATCAGAGCGGCAGCTTCGCCAACGATGGCGTTGAGCGCGTCCGGTTTATCCACAAGTTGCGGGTCGTAAACAACATCATAATTGGCGGCTAGTCCTTTGACCGCTTCCTCGTCCATGAATTCGGTGATGATAATGTCGGCCATGAATATTCCATTGCGATGGCGAAAATACCGAGGTTGAACGCGCGGCCCGCCGCGCACGATCATCGTCGGCGGTTACGATTTACGCCACTGACTATACGTTGAAATACAGGGTTAAGTCGCAATGCTACCGAATAAGACCGGCGCGGCGTGCCAAATCTCTATATTCCTTTGTTCGCTTCGCCATGAAGGCAGGTAAGTCGGCGTAGGGAACATCAAGCGGTACGAAGCCGAGTGCTTCCTTTCGGCCCACATAGTTGGGATCTTGGTTTAGCTTTGCGAAAAGGTCTGAAATATCCTGACGTGTTTTCTCCGGAGTGTTGCCTGGCACGGCTATGCCGCGATAGGCGCCATCGTTCATATCAATGCCAATTTCCCGAAAAGTTGGCGCATCGGGAATGTTTGGGTGTCTTTTCTCCATGGCTACGCCGAGAACTCTCACATCATCTTTGTATTTCATGGCGACTGTTGTGTAGCCCCAAGCGGCATCGACTTTTCCGGATAGCAGGGCGGCGATCGACTCACCCGTACCCTTGAAACCCCAGTATTTTGTTTCGATGCCGGCGGTTTTATCAAAGCGGACCTGCGCCAGATGATTTGCGGTACCTTTACCCGATCCAGAAAACTGAAGTTCCTTGGGCCGGCTCTTGGCGTCCTTGATTAAGTCCGCCAAGGTTTGATACGGCGAATCTTCGGCGACGATCACGGCGTTTGGCGTGTAATGGAATAGGTAGACCGCGGCGATATCCTCGGTTTTGTATCCGGCGCCTCGCGCGGGCTGTATTATGATGTGTGGCAAATTGATCCCGACGATGGTCGAACCGTCGCTCGGCATGTCGTTCAATTCCGACCAGACAACCGCGCCGCCACCACCCGGTTTATGGGCGATGACAAGATCGTATCCCGTCAGGCTTTTGAATACGGGTAGCTGCAGGCGAGCGGTTATGCCGGACTCACCGCCATATCCGAACGGTATGACGTAGTTAATGGGCCCCTCCGGCCACCCTTCCGCCACGCTTGGTGCGGCGAACAAGGTGACGAAGAGGATCGCAATGAACCCAGCGACGCTATGGGTTGCCTTGGTGCTCGTTTGCTGTACTCCGTTTCACGAAAGCCCTGTTGGAGCGATTGATTTAAGCGCTCCGATAAAGCTTTGTCATGACAAATTCCCGATGTCCCAATGCCTCGGCGCAGGTCAGGCGGCCGTTACAAGTCCGCATCGTGATGTCGATCAGCCTGTCGCCGGCTTCGTCGAAGTTCATTTCGCGGCGCAATATACCCGAAACGTCGAGATCGACATGTTCGCCCATTTCACGCGCTGTCCGCGGATTAGCGGTTAGTTTGATGACGGGCTCGATCGGGTTGCCGATCACGTTGCCCTGACCCGTGGGAAAGAGGTGAACCGCGAACCCAGCCGCGGCTTGCAATGTTACGCATTCCGCGGCCGCCGATGACGTGTCCATGAAGTACAGGCCAGCTCCTTTTGAGGGCTCCTCGGCAGGTTCCAAGACATCGATGTAGGAGGTTTTCTTGCCAATCTTCTCCAGATTGCCGAAGGCTTTTTCCTCGATTGTCGTCAAGCCGCCCTCGATATTGCCTTTTGTCGGCTGACTATCGGAAAGGTCGGATGTTTTGTTCGGCTCGATTACTTCATCCATATAGGCCTGCCAGGTGTTGAAGAATTTCTGACCGATTTCGGGCGAGACGCCACGCTCCTGACAAACCGTTTCCGCGCCGGTAATTTCCGACGTTTCACCAAAACAGCTCGTGATGCCAAGTGGATCCATTTTGTCGATGAAGTTGCCAACGGTCGGATTCGAGCCTAGACCCGAGGTCGTGTCGGACTCGCCGCATTTGACCGAGACCCATAGGTCTTCAATTGGGCATTCTTCGCGCTGCTTCTCGCTCGCATTTTGAACGAATTCCTGCGCAACGCGGCTGCCTTCCATGACGATCTTGTGCTCGCCATTTCGCTCCAAGGCGAAGCCTTCGACCGGCTTGCCGGTTTTCGCAAGTCCATCGACGATGCGACCGGTCCAACCGGGCTCGATGCCGACAACGATCACCGCGGCGACGTTCGGGTTGCAGCCCGTGCCAATCAATGTCCGAAAATGAAGGTCCAAATCGGCGCCAAATTGAAGCCGGCCGTAATGGTGCGGCAGCGCGATCGTGCCTTTGACGTTGTTGGCGATTTTTTCGCACGCCGCATTCGAAAGGTCGTCGAGTGGTAAAATGACGACGTGGTTGCGAATACCGACGCGGCCGTTCTCGCGGCGATAGCCGCTGAATGATTTTTGGATAGCCATCTTGCTCACCACTTCTTCGTTTTGAGGTTATGCGTATGGACGTGGTTGCCTTTGCCAATGGCGGAGACCGTCTTACCGATATCGTGGCCATACTTCATGATGTCGTCGCCTTCGGGGATATCGAAAAGGGCGACCTTGTGGCCAATTGGAATGGAATCCAGTGCGGTGATGGTGATCGTCTCGTCGGTCTCCATGATCCAGCCCGACATTTCCGTACTGGCCTCGACCGTTTCCACGACAACGACGCCGACAGAGTCGGTCTTGTCATGCACAACGAAATGGGGAGCGCTCATTGTTCCTCCTGTGACTTTCAAATTATTTAAACCGGCACTTTTTCGATATCGCGTCCGTTGATGGTTGGATCGCAAACCGATTGTTGCTATGTCTTATATAAGACATATGAATTGACAGCATGTCAACGGATCGACGGTGAATCAAATTACAACGAAAGATATGGCGCACGGCCCGAATGCGGCACCGGCCCGTCAACCGCTCTACGCACAGGTAAGAGCGCTGATTTTGCGTCGATTAATCGATGGTATCTGGCGGCCTGGCACAATGCTGCCGAGTGAAATTCAGCTTGGTGTCGAGTTTGGTGTGAGCCAAGGCACGGTACGTAAGGCATTGGATGCCCTCGCTGCTGAAAACCTGGTCGTACGGCATCAAGGCCGTGGCACGTTCGTTGCCGAACACGACACCGATCGTGCGTTGTTCCATTTTTTTCATATGGTCGGCGAAAATGCGGAGCGGCAGCTTCCGGATAGCGATGTTCTGTCCTGCCGCTATGGCAAGGCGACTTCGATGGAGGCGGCAAGACTAGCATTACTGAAAGGAGATTCCGTTGCTCGAATTCGCCGCGTTCGGGCACTTGGAGGAATACCCGCGATCGTTGAAACCATTGTTGTTTCAGAAGCGCTATTTCCGGAAATCGGGCGGGATGGCGATTTGCCAAATACCCTTTATGAGCTCTATGAGCGCCGATATGCCGTGACGGTGGCGCGCGCGGAGGAACGCTTGCGCGCCAAAACGGTGGACGCATCCGTTGCCAAACTCCTTGGAATCGCGGAAGGGACACCAATTTTGGAAATAGACCGGACGGCGTTTTCGTTGGACGGTGGACCGGTCGAATGGCGTCTCAGCCTATGCGAAACGAACGCGCATTATTATTTAGCCGAGCTTGTGTAAGCTACATTTAGCTGGCCGCTGCTGCTTGCAAGGCCTGCCGTCGCAATGCCGTGCCGGGGCGTTCGCCCGTGGGTTGGCCGTCGCGCCATACAGGCTTGCCGTTGACGAAAACCATTTCGATCCCTGCCGCCGCTTGCGTGGGGTGCGCAAAGTCAGCACGATCTATCACGGTCTCGGCATCGAAAATTACCACATCGGCGTAGTTGCCGGTGGTGAGCGTGCCGCGTCCCGTTAACCCGAATTCCGCGGCGGGTAGGCCACTCATCCGATAAACGGCATCTTCCAGCGTAAGCAAGCCGAGGTCCCGGCTATAGTGACCGAGAACGCGCGGGAATGTGCCCCAAAGGCGAGGGTGCGGGAAGATATCGTGCGGTAATCCGTCGGAAGCGACCATGGCGTGCGGGTATTGCAGCACGCGCTGTACATCCGCTTCATCCATCATGAAATAGATTCCACCAGCGGGCAGTAACGCCGTGGCGGCTTCCTGTTGTGTACAGCCCATTTCCTTGGCGATATCCGACAGATCACGTCCGGCGACATCCGGGCGGGCCTCGGACCAGGTGACGATAACACGACTCGATTCCGCGACTCTGTCGGCGCTCAACACTGTCGAAGCGGCGTGATAGGGATAGACATCCAAGGTGACGTCTTGTTCCTTTCGCACGCGGTCGATGAGTGCGAGGGAGTTCTTCGTGCCGCCGAAATTGGACGCGCCTGCGGATTTATGGTGCGAGAGAACGACCTTGGCGCCGGAAGCGCGGCCTATTTCGAACGCTTCCTCCAACGACTCTTCTAAATGGTCGCCTTCGTCACGTAGATGCGTGGTGTAGAGCGCACCCGCGGGACCCAGCAGCGCCGCCAACCGGATGACTTCCTGGGTGGGCGCGGCGTTCGCTGGTGGATAGAAGAGCCCGGTCGACATGCCAATCGCCCCGGCATCAAGTGCTTCCGCCAGATTTTCCCGCATGATGTCAATTTCTTCATCGGTTGCGCCTCGATCCAGGTTTTCCATGGCGCCGACGCGTAACGTCGTATGGCCACAGAGAAGCGCCGCATTCAAGGCTGGCGGAGTCTCGTCGAGCGCTTTGAACAGATCGGCCATTTTGGGAAATCTGTAGCCGTCGCCGAGTAAATCCATCGGCGGTGGTGGACGGTCGCCCGTGAACCGGAGCGGCGCCAAGCTGATACCGCAATTTCCGGCCACCACGGTCGCCACACCCTGGCTCGCCTTGTAGGTCATATCAGGCTTCGAAAGCAGCGCGTGATCATCATGCGTATGAACATCAATGAATCCCGGCGCGACAATTTTCCCCGTGGCATCTAACCTTTCAACGGCACCTTGAGTGCTCAAATCTCCAATAAATTCGATTCGATCGCCCGTGATGCCGATATCCGCATCTTTCCGTGCCGCGCCGGTGCCATCTATTACCGTGCCGCCATGAACAATGAGGTCGAAAGGCGAATTCGGCATTATATAATTCCTCAAGCTCGTTGCGGCACGACGATTGGCGATACCATACCGATACCAACTGCCTATCGCAAAACGCGTTGTCGCTTGAAAATCTAAACACTCAGTTCGCGGTTCTAGGCATGTCGCATTCGCGCGCGAATCCGATTATGGTCGGCCGAATGGACCGAGCGTTTTCTTAGCAATATCGGTGTTGCGCACGGTCTCGGAGGTTGCATGGCTTTAAAGGATGGGTCCGAAGCGGTGAAAGCGCAACGGTTTGAAGCGATTACGGCTTCTCGCGCGCGTGGCTGGTATTGGCGAACTCTGTTTTCGTATGGCGGCGTATATTTTCACGTCGTCCTCATAGCAGTGATCGGCAATTTCTTGGCGCTTGCGCTCCCGCTTTTTGCGATTGCCGCTTTCGACCGTTTCATTCCGAGTTTTTCACGAGATACAGTGTGGCTGCTTGCAATCGGCCTTGCCGCCGTTTTTGCGTTCGATTTCATCTTGAAGGCATTGCGTGGCTATCTTGTCGATTCGGTGAGCCACGCGATAAGCGGCCGTATTGGAGACCGCTTATTCGAGCGTCTGCTTGTGGCGAAAATTTCCGCACTAAGGGATATTGACGATCTTTTGCCTGGCCTGGCGAACGATATTGAGGACGTTCAGTCACTGCTGAGCGCAAAATCGGTCCAGGCGATTATCGATCTACCTTTCGTTTGTATCTTCATCGTGGCGATATATGCGATCGCAGGTTCGGTCGCGTTAATTCCACTCTGTGCGATAGCGGCGATATTGTTTTTCAGCTTGGTTCTGCAGCTTCCTCTTCGCGTGATGCTCGTGCGAACGCGAGATGCCATCAGGAAGCGTTTGCGATTTGCCGGTGAAACGTTAGCCAGTCTTGAAACGCTGAAGAGCACGGCCTCAGAAATGTATTTTCAGCGCCGCTGGGAAGATTTATCGGAGCTGTCGGAAAGCGCTTCGCGGCGCGCGCAAGGTCTTTCGAATTGGATTGGGAACTTAACAGCCACGGCGAGCGCTTTCGTGACCGCCGGTGTCATCATCCACGGCGTTTTGTTGGTCAATGGGGGTACCTTATCAATCGGTGGCTTGGTGGCGATATCGATGTTGGCGGTTAGCGCCATGGCGCCACTTGGAAGAATTGCCGCGATATTGGTCATTTATCATCGCGGCCGGATTGCGATTGAGGCGATCAACGTGGCTATGCAACTGCCAGCGGAGCGGTCAGAAGATGACTTGAATGCCGAAGCGTCGGAAATTCAGGGGTCAATATCTTTCCAGAACGTATCGTTTTGCTACCCAGGGCAGGAAACCAATGTCTTGGAAAGCGTTACGTTTCAAATTCAAGCAGGTGAGAAGGTGGGCCTCATCGGTCGTATTGGCTCTGGAAAGAGTACGCTGGCACGACTGGTTATGGGGCTATATGAGCCTGTCGAGGGCGTGGTTACGATCGATGGGTCGGATCTACAAAAAGTCGACCCCGCGGATCTCCGGGCCAACATTGGCTATCTGACACAAGACGTTCGAATATTTGGCGGGTCGGTGCGGGATAATATTGCGCTTGGTTTCGATTGGGTGGATGACGAATCCATTCATCGCGTCGCCCGGATCGCTGGTGTTGATGAGTTTACCGCCAAGCATCCATTGGGGTACGGCATGCCCGTCGGAGAACGCGGGCAATTGATATCGATGGGACAAAAACAGGCGATCGGAATTGCGCGAACGCTACTACGCGATCCGTCCGTCTTGCTTTTTGATGAACCAACGGCATCGCTGGATAATACGTCGGAAGGTAGGGTCCGCGCTCGTCTTGCCAATACCATGAAAAACAAGACTCTGATTATGATTACGAACCGCGCCTCCATGTTGTCTTTGGTCGATCGGCTGATTGTCGTCGATGGCGGCAAAATCATTGCGGACGGAGCGAAGCAAGAGGTTCTCGATGGGCTGCAAGGTGGTCACATTCAAGCTGTCCAGGGCTTCGAAGAGCGATGACCGAATCCTATCAAATCGATGCTCGACGAGATCGTAGGCGAACCGTTAAGTCGGTCAGTTACCTTGCATATTTCATATTGCTGATCGCAATTGCAGGGGCGGGAGGGGGCCTCTATCGGGCGTTGGATGTTGAACTGCCCTCGGTCCTGCACGGCAACGGAACCGTTACACCCGTTGGTAAGGTACGTCAGATTTTAAGCCCGATGGATGGCAGGCTTGCTTCGCACAAACTTCGAGAAGGTATGGTCGTAGAAGCAGGCCAAGAGTTGTTTCGAATCGACAGCAAAGAAAATTCTATTGATACCGATGCTCTTGAATCAAAGCTAGTTTCACTCCGCATCGCGATTGTCCGGCTCGAGGCGGAAGCGGCGGGTGCAAATTCGCTGAAGTTTCCCGGCGCGCTTTCAAGTTTGGTCGAGGCGCGGCGCGAGCAAGAAACGTTTAACCTGCGAAAATCGCGGTTTGAACGGCAGCTTGGAAAATTACGGGATATCGTGGCCAAAACAAACCTGGGCGTTGCCGAACAAAGGGCGGCGGCGGACCGTCATGCGCGGGCGCGCGAATTGGCACAAGAAGAGTTGGATGTGCTCAAGCCACTCGTTACGCGCGGAATTTCTCCTAAACTGGAATACCTTCGTGTCCGGCAGAAAGTGCAAGACCTTGAATCGCTACGCCAACAGGCGGCGTTAGCCGTGCCTCGTTTGCTAGCAACCTTGCGTGATACGCAACGAAACCTTGAAGAAGCAGTGTCGGCCTTTCGTAGCCAAGCGCGGCGGGAACTGAACGAAAAACAGACCAAATTGACTTTGACCCAGCGCGAGTTGGACAAAGGCTCGGTTCCTAAAACGACGATGGGCGTTACCGCGCCAGTCCGCGGGAAAATTCTAAACTTGTCCGTGAGCAATACGGCAAAGACCATTCGAATGAGCCAAGTTTTGATCGAGATCGCTCCCATCACCGAATCGCTGCTCATCAATGCTCGTTTGTATATTCCTCTCGGCGTTGACATTCAGGCGGGGCAAAAAGCAACCGTAACGACCGGCGCTTCCAACGATCTGAATTTGGACGGTATCGTCGAGAAAATCCAACCAGCGCTTGGGTCGAACCAAAATGGGCAGCGTCCCACAATCTTGGTTTTGCGCATAAATGCCGGCTCGCCCGGTTTTGATCATCTAAGCCAAATCGGTGGCGCCGTCGGTGTCACGATTGAAACCAGCCATGGCGTGCTAGAATATCTTTGGGACACATTGATTGGCGCGCGCGGCCGGAGTTTCTCTTGGCCTTAGAGACGGCGCGGCTTGAAACTGAATATAATTGAGGATAGTCGAATATGGCGCGACGTAACCGGCTGAAAAGGGCGGCATTCCCAGACATGCACCCGATCGACGGCGTGGCTCTGGCAACCGTGGAATGTGGGGTTGCTTATCAGGGACGGACGGATTTGATGCTGGTGGAGCTTCAAAAAGGCACGCAAATCGCCGGTGTATTCACACGATCTCTAACCGCTTCGGCGCCGGTTAAATGGTGCCGTGAAATTCTTCCCGGCGGAAAAGCGCGAGCAATTGTCGTCAATGCGGGCAACGCGAACGCGTTTACGGGCCGCGCCGGCGACGCGATCGTGCGGGCGACGGCCCGGCGGGCAGCCGAAGTGATCGGGTGCCGGGAGAAGGATGTATTCGTCGCATCGACGGGCGTAATCGGCAAAACGTTTTCGCCAAAATTAATTCCTGGAAAGCTTGCGGGCCTCCACCGCCGCGCTAAACCGGAGGCTTGGAACGATGCCGCCGCGGCAATCATGACGACGGATAGCGTTCCCAAAGGGATGGTTCGCACCGCGCGTATCGGCGATACAGTGGTCACGATCAACGGTATCGGCAAAGGTACGCAGATGATCCATCCGGACCTCGCGACAACGTTGAACTTCCTGTTTACCGATGCCAAAATTCCGTCTGCCGTTTTACAAAAGGCGTTGGCGCATGCCGCCGATCGCTCTTTCAACTGCATTACCATTGAAGGCGATACATCGACCAGTGATTCATTATTTCTGTGTGCAACCGGGGCGGCCCGGCATGCACGGATTACCGATTACCGTGATCCCGCTCTAAGGGATTTTCGACGGGCGTTGGAAGAGGTCTGCGTGGGACTGTCGCAAGCGATTGTCCGTGATGCGGAAGGCGCATCGCGGTTCGTGACGCTCCACGTTTCGGGTGCCGCTTCGACACGCGCGGCGCGTAACATTGGCCGCACCATCGCGTCGGCAACCCTTTTCAAGGTTTCCATGGCGGAGGTTCTGCCGCCTTGGGGACGAATGATCATGGCGGTCGGTAAGGCTGGTGAGCGGGCCGACCGAGACAGGTTGGATATCGATGTTGGCGGCATTCCCGTCGCGCGAAATGGCGAGGTACTCAAAAAATACGATTTCACAGCGGTTATGGCCCATCTCGAAGGCACGGAAATCGAATTAGCGATCGACGTTGGCGTTGGTCGAGGTAAGGCGACCGTCTGGACGTCGGATCGATCCAAGGGATACGGCTAGTTCGGAATGGCGGGATTACCAAGACGGTATTGGAAGGACCTCAGTACGAGTGATTTCGCGGCGCTGGAATTGCCGTCCTATATCGCGGTGCAGCCAATCGCCGCGATCGAACAACACGGGCCACATCTGCCGGTATCCGTTGATTCCTGCATCAATGAGGGCATCGTGGATGCGGCGCTTGAAATAATGGCGACTGATCTCCCGGTACTGATCCTGCCGCAACAGGCGGTCGGGAAAAGCGATGAGCATAATCGATTTCCCGGTACTCTATCGATTTCCGCGCGGACGCTGTTACGGCAGTGGAACGATATTGGCGATAGCGTGGCGCGGACCGGTATTCGCAAATTTGTCTTTTTCAACAGTCATGGCGGCAACCCCCCGGTGATGGAGATCGTTGCGCGTGATTTGCGTACAAAGTACGGCATGATGGCGGTTTTGGCGAACTGGTATGACTTTGTCGACTTGAAATCAATGTTTAGCACGGGTGAAGTGCGGCATGGCATCCATGGGGGGGAGATCGAAACATCGATGATGCTGCATTTGCGGCCTGATTTGGTTGATATGGCGAAAGCTGCGAATTTTGTTTCATCCGGCCAAGAGATGGCGGATGAATTCGTGTATCTGTCACCCGATGCTCAGCCCTCTTTTGCATGGGAGACACAAGATTTAAATGTCTCCGGCGCGGTCGGGAATGCGGCGGCGGCGGATGCCGGGAGAGGCAAGAAAATCGTCGAAGCCGCCGCTCGTGGTCTCGTTACGTTGCTCGATGAAATCAACCGATTTGATTTGACGCGGTTGAACCGCTAGCAGATCGAGGATTGCCGGAATCGCCCATGAAAGGCGCTAGAGGCCGTCAGACAGGAGTTATCGACCCTATGACCAAGAAGAGTGAACAGAGGCCGGGTTTGCTGGATGCGCCGCTACGCGTGGTGAATGTCGGTTTGGAGGGGTTCGCGCGCGATTTGGAGAGCCATGGAATTTCCGTTGTCGATGTCGATTGGGCACCGCCGGCGCGCGGCGATGTGAAACTGGCGCATCTGTTGTCGAAACTGGGTGGATAGGGTCGCACCATGGAGGTAATCGAGCGCGCCAATCAGGAAGCGTTGCGGCGAATGTTGACCGCGGACCCGGTGCTGATCGATGTGTTACCGGCAAGGGATGTACTAACAGATCTCGGTGAACGAACGATCCTCCACGCGGGACCGCCGATTGATTGGCCGCGCATGTGCGGACCGATGCAGGGCGCGATCGCGGGCATTGCGGTATTCGAAGGTTGGGCTCGGGACTTGAAGGAAGCCGAAGCGTTGGCCGTGGAAGGCGCGTTCGATTTTCGCCCCAATCATGATTTCGATGCCGTTGGTCCGATGACGGGCATGACGACGCGAAGTCAGCCGGTCATGATCGTGGAAAACAGAACAACGGGAAATCGTTCTTACTGCACGATCAACGAGGGACTCGGCAAGGTCATGCGCTTTGGCGGTAACGATGCCGAAGTACTCAACCGATTGCGCTGGCTACGCGACGTATTGGGTCCGGCCATGGGCGCCGCATTACGTCAATCCGAAGGAATACCGCTCAAGGCACTCGTGGCGCGGGGCCTCACCATGGGTGATGAAATGCATCAGCGCAACGTCGCCTGTAGTGGCTTGTTGTTGCGCGCGCTGTCACCCGAATTGGCGCGTGTCGCGACGGATATGGAAGCGCTTGCGAAATCGCTCGCTTTCATCGGTGGCAATGATCAGTTTTTCCTCAACATCGCCATGGCGATGGGCAAGGCGATCATGGATCCGGTACGCGATATTGAAGGTTCGACCATCGTGACCGCGATGAGCCGCAATGGAACCGATTTTGGAATTCGAGTCAGTGGTACGGGCGATACCTGGTACACCGCACCGGTGGAAATGCCGGAAGGACTTTATTTCCCGGGGTTCGGTCCCGAACACGCCAATCCCGACATGGGCGATTCGACGATTGTGGAGACAATTGGTCTCGGCGGATTTGCGATGGCGGCGGCCCCTGCCGTAGCGGGGTTTGTCGGCGCCGGCGCAGCGTCGGACGCGGCTCTGTTTACCCGCGATATGGGCGAAATAACCGTCGGAGAGAACCCGGAATGGACAATTCCATCGTTGGACTACCAAGGGGTTCCGACGGGGATCGATATTCGATTAGTCGTGGAAAGTAATATTGCGCCGACGATCAATACGGGGATCGCACATAAGGAGCCTGGCCGAGGGCAAGTCGGTGCCGGCGTCGTGAAAGCGCCCCTTGCTTGTTTTGAAGCCGCGCTTAGCGGTATTGCTGAACGTCTGAACGTAGAATGATCGCGATATCGCGCATCGGGTGCCTCGCCGATGGAATTATTGATGGTTGCAAGCAAGGATCGGTTGTCGCGGTATTCGAACGTTGTGCCTATATCGATATTTCCGGCCGGCTAATTTGTCTTGCTCAGCCATCGTTGCCGATTGGCCCCTTGATGGCGATGTCCGCTGATAGCGCACCGATAAGCATGAACTCGCATGTTGTAATTGCGAAGAACTCAACTCGTATCTGGTATCCCCCCCGGCCATATGGCTGGACGGTTGAAAGCGTTAACCGGGGTATTGATGCCGTGGCGCGTATGCCGCGCTCAATTCATCCCGAGGGTGGTTTGGCCCCGCTTGTTTTTGAAAAAAATGAACAAAATCCATATTCCCCAGTCGTGGCCGCGGTGTCTCAGCCCCTCGTGGCTTTGACGGAATGGCTTGCCGAAATGTTTTTCGGCGCCGTGTGGGAGGCGCCGAAAGAACTCGGCGCGTTTGCTGGGTTAGGGCCTGGACTGACACCTTCGGGGGATGATTTTATCGGCGGTGCAATGATTGCCACCCATATTCTTGACCGTTCCGATATAGCGGAACACCTTTATGTCGCCCTTATGGCGGGTGCGGATATTGGGCGAGTCAGCGCGGCACATTTGAGCGCAGCCTGCGAAGGGATGGCGAGCAAGCCCCTGCACCTCGCGATTAACGATGTCCTTTGCGGGCGCACGGAGAACTTGCCGGCAAGGTTAGAGGCGTTGAATCAGATGGGGCATACATCTGGTTGGGACGCCTTTGCGGGATTCATGACGGTTATGCGCGTCGCCTTGCATGCGTGCCAATGGCGCGCGACACAAATTCGTGTCGCCTAATAAGAATTCTTAGTCGTCGTAGGCGACGAGGGAAACAAAAGGGGCATCAAGCTTTTTGCGACCTTCTAGGAAATTCAATTCAATGATACAGGCGCAAGCGCGGACATCGCCGCCGACCTGTCGCGCTAAGTCAATGGAAGCGGCCATCGTACCGCCGGTGGCGAGCAAGTCATCGAGGATGACAATGCGCTGTCCGGGTTCGATCGCATCTGCTTGGATCTCAATCGTATCGGACCCGTATTCGAGATCGTACTCATAGGAAATTATTTCGCCGGGTAGTTTGCCTCTCTTGCGAACCATCGCGAAGCCGCAACCGAGTTCCAGGGCCAGGGGTGCTGAGACGAGGAAGCCACGCGACTCAATTCCGACCAGCAGGTCGGGTTTGTGTATCTCGATTTTTTCGGTCAATAGTGAGATGCATTGCCGCCACGCTGCGGGATGGGCGAGCATCGTTGAGATGTCGTAGAACAAAATTCCTGGTTTGGGAAAATCCGGTATGGCGCGGATGTGGTCTTTGAGGTTCATGTGGCGGCTTATCCAGTAAGAAAGGTGAGGCGAGCAGGGGAGTTTACCTGTGCGGGGATTTGGTCGCAACGCGAACCGCACGACGCTTTGTCGGATTCACGGAGTGTGCTATGCGACAGCATAGCGGCGAGACGTTCGGTTGAAGGGCGGGTTGTCAGGGGTGGCGATGGAACAGGAACCGGAATGGGTTGAAAGCACCGGTGCCGATGGTGCGGTCGTGCTTTCGGCAAATGGCCCTTGGACTATTGGCGCCGTTTCGACGCTCGACCGGCGCATCAAGGCGGTCCCGCTCAATGGTGCGCAAATCGCGGAATTAGACCTGTCCGGCATTACCAAGCTCGATACAGCGGGTGCGTGGCTTTTATACCGGACGCGGCGCGATCTTCTGGCGGACGGCATCGATACCCGGTTGAAGGGGCTTGATACGCGCTATGAGCCTCTTCTCGATCTCGTTGAGCAAGCCGACCTTGCACATCCCGAGATCGAACGCGTTCGTCCCAATGCGCTGCTCTCGCTCCTCGATCGAGTAGGGAAATCCGTTTGTGACGCGGCGGAGGAAGGCGTCAATCTGCTCAATTTCCTGGGGCTGACAATCGTGACAATGTTGCGGGTTATTGCGAAACCGCGACGGATGCGGGTTGTTTCGCTGGTTAATCAGATTGAACAAACCGGCTTGAATGCGATGGGTATCGTCGGGCTGTTGTTGTTTCTGATTGGTGTTGTCTTGGCTTTTCAAAGCGCAGAGCAGCTGCGAAAATTCGCGGCTGAAATACTGACCGCCGATGGTCTGGCGATACTCGTGCTTCGGGAAATTGGGGTTCTCATCGCCGCGATATTAATCGCCGGGCGTTCCGGTTCCGCGTTTACCGCTGAAATTGGCATGATGAAGGTCAACGAGGAGATCGATGCCTTAAGGACAACCGGCGTCGACCCCATAGAAGTCCTTGTGTTGCCGCGAATCAACGCGCTCTTGCTGACCCTGCCGCTTTTAACATTCTTCGCCAATGTCGCGGCGCTGACCGGCGGTACCATTATGTCGGTGGCGACACTGGATGTGACCTATACTCAGTTCGTCCGCCAACTTGCCGATGCAATGACCTTGAAGAATTTCATCGTCGGGATGGTCAAGGCGCCCGTGTTCGCCTTTTTGATTGGGCTGGTGGGTTGCTATGAGGGGCTTCAAGTCGGTGGCAGTGCCGAAAGTATCGGGCGGCTGACCACGAAGTCCGTTGTCGAATCGATTGTGTTGGTGATCCTCGCCGATGCGACGTTCTCCATCGTATTTTCCTATTTGGGGATATAGACAGATGGAAAGCGATGTCGTCATCAAGGTACGAGGATTGCGGACGCAGTTTGGTGCTCAGGTCATTCACGACAAACTCGATCTTGATATTCATCGTGGTCAGGTCGTTGGTGTCGTTGGCGGTTCGGGGACGGGAAAATCCGTGTTACTGCGCACTATCCTTGGCCTAAATACACCGCGAGAAGGTGAAATTGAGGTGCTAGGCGAGGATGCGCGGCGCACCGCCGATACGGTACAGCAGCGCACCGGCGTGTTGTTTCAAAATGGCGCCTTGTTCTCGTCCTTGACGGTTGCGGAGAATATTCAAGTGCCGATGCGCGAGCATCTCGATCTTTCACGCGATCTGATGGACGAATTGGCGGCGTTGAAAATTTCCATGGTCGGTTTGCCACCCGATGCCGGGCCCAAATTTCCCTCGGAATTGTCTGGCGGCATGCGCAAACGCGCGGGCTTGGCGCGGGCATTGTCGCTCGATCCAGAAATTCTTTTTCTTGATGAGCCCACGGCCGGACTGGACCCGATTGGCGCCGCTGCCTTCGATAACCTAATCGCGGAATTGCAAAAAGGTTTAGGATTGACGGTATTCATGGTGACGCACGACCTCGATAGCTTATCGGCGATCTGCGATAGCATCGCCGTTCTGGTGGACAAACGCGTCCGCCTTGGCACAATGTCTGAACATATGAAGGATTCGCATCCGTGGATTCAGTCTTATTTTCATGGTCCGCGCGCCCGCGCCGCGTTGGCAAGCCGTCTGGTGACCTAAGGTATGGAAACTAAAGCAAACTATATCGTTGTCGGCGCGTTTACCCTGATACTGCTTGTCGGGCTGGTTACTGCGGTCGTTTGGCTCGCCGATGTGAAATTGGATGAAGAATTCGCTCATTACGATCTGATGTTTTACGGGTCCGTGACGGGTTTGAAACCGGGCAACCCGGTTCGCTA